>JBCLEL010000006.1:0-22850 GCA_038913435.1 Chloroflexota bacterium | reverse complement strand
AGCCGGCGTTGGCAAGCGGATGCGTCCGCACACCCATACCAAGCCGAAGCCGCTTTTCGGCCTGGCCGGCAAGCCGGTGCTGGGCCACATCCTCGACTACATTGCCGGCCTCGAAGTGGAAGAATACGTCTTCATCATCGGCCATCTCGGCGGCCAGATCGTTGAATATGTTCGCCAGAACTATGAGTTCAAATCAACCTTCGTCGAGCAGCCGGAGCAGATGGGGCAGTCACACGCCCTCCACCTGGCTCGCCACACCATTGACCAGCCGTTTATGGTCATCTTCGCCGATACCATCTTTGAAGCCGATCTATCGGGGCCGGCAAGTTCGGACCGCGATGGCCTGATTTACGTCCAGGAGGTTGACGATCCAAGCCGGTTCGGGGTGGTGACGGTAAAAAATGGGTATGTGGACCGATTCGTCGAGAAGCCTAAGGCGCCGGTCAGCAACCTGGCTATCGCCGGCGTCTATTACATCAGCGATTGGCGGTTATTCCTGGAGACGAACGAAGACCTTCTCAAGCGGGACATCAAGACCGGCGGCGAATTCTACCTGGCCGACACCTTGCAACTTATGGTCAATCGCGGTTCGCGGATCCAGACGCGGCAGATGGATGTCTGGGCGGATTGCGGCACGCCGGAGGCGATCCTGGAAACCCATCGTTATCTTTTAGACCGCTACGGTGGCAGCGCCGCCGGCGCCAACCTGGTAAACAGCGTACTTATCCCGCCGTGTTCGATAGGGAATGGCGCTCAGGTCATCAACTCGGTCGTCGGCCCCTACGTCAGCATCGGCCCGCGCTCAACGGTGCGCGACTCGATTGTCAGCGACACCATTATAGGCGCGGAGGCAGCCATCCAGCGGGGGGTGCTCGAAAAATCGTTGATCGGCGACCGGGCGACGGTGGCCGGCCGGCATGCCGGATTGAACGTTGGCGACGATTCGGTGGTGGGATGACGCCCTCACCCTAGCCCTCTCCCAGAGGGAGAGGAAACAGCCTGCGCCTCTCCCTCTGGGAGAGGCCGGTTCGCCGTAGGCGAATCGGGTGAGGGAAAGGTCGAGAGCGATATGGCAGCGAGGAATGTGGTGACCGAATACGAAACGGTAATCGGGCTGGAAGTCCACGCCCAACTGCTGACCCGAACCAAGATGTTCTGCGGTTGCAAGGCTGACTACGCTGTCGCGCCGGCCAACACCCGCGTCTGCCCGGTCTGTCTCGGTCTGCCGGGGGCGCTGCCGGTGGCGAACCATACCGCCGTCGAGTACACGATCATAACCGGCCTGGCTTTGAACTGCCAGATCGCTGAGCAGACTCGCTTCGACCGCAAGAACTACTTCTATCCCGACCTGATGAAGGGCTACCAGATCTCCCAGTACCAGATGCCAATCGCCCGAAGCGGCTGGCTGGAGCTAGGCGATGACCAGCGGATCGGCGTCACCCGTGTCCACTTGGAAGAGGATACCGCCAAGCTCTTCCACCGAGTGGATTCAGCGACTGGTCGCTCATATAGCCTGGTTGATGTCAACCGAGCCGGCGTTCCCTTGATGGAGATCGTCGGCGAGCCGGACCTGCGTTCGCCGGTGGATGCGCGCGAATATCTGATAGCTCTGCGAACGCTCCTTCAGTTTCTTGGTATCTCATCCGGCAACATGGAGGAAGGGGCATTCCGCTGTGACGCCAACGTCTCGATCCGGCCGGCTGGCCAGGCTGAGTTTGGCACTAAGGTAGAGATCAAGAACATGAACTCCTTCCGGGCAGTCTATCGGGCGCTGGAATACGAAGTGATCCGTCAGCAGGAAGTCCTGGCCGGCGGAGGACGGATTGAACAGGAGACACGGGGTTGGGATGACGGCGCCGGCGTCACTCGTGGCCAGCGGTCGAAGGAGTACGCCCACGACTACCGTTACTTCCCGGAGCCAGACCTGCCGCCGTTGGTCATCAGCCGGGAGTGGGTTGAGCAGATAAGAGCGCGGGTGCCGGAGTTGCCCAACCAGCGGCGCGCCCGTTTCGTCGAACAGTTTGTCTTGAGCGACTACGACGCTCGCCTATTGACCTCTTCACGGGCAACCGCTGACTATTTCGAGGAAACGCTCAAGTTTGGCGTCAACCCCAAGGCAGCCGCCAACTGGATGACCGGCGAGCTATTCCGCCTGTTGAACGCGGTCGGCATCGAGATACAGCAGGCGAAGACGACGCCGGCCGATCTGGCGGCGATCATCAAGCTGGTCGAGGCCGGCAAGGTCAACCAACAGTCGGCTAAGGCTATCCTGGAACGCAGCTTCCAGGACGGCGAACTGCCAGACCGTCTGGTTGAAGTGTTAGGTCTGGGCCAGATCAGCGACGAAGCGGCGTTGACGAAGGCGATAGCCGAGGCAATCGCCGCCAA
The DNA here is from genome assembly GCA_038913435.1 of Chloroflexota bacterium. Lineage (GTDB taxonomy): Bacteria > Chloroflexota > UBA6077 > FW602-bin22 > JBCLEL01 > JBCLEL01. Next base: position 20,462 of record JBCLEL010000006.1, on the reverse strand, counting down.
CCCCCAGGGCGTCGCCGATTACAAGGCCGGCAAGACGCAGGCTATCGGGTTTTTAGTGGGCCAGGTCATGAAGGCTACCCGTGGCAAGGCCAATCCTGGCGTTGTCAACGCCCTGTTGCGCGAAAGGTTGGACAGCGCCGGCTGATCGCGCCAGGGGCACTAAGAAGCGATAAACCGCAGAGGCGCAGAGACGCCGAGAAAAATCAACCCCAGAATTCTCCGCGCCTCTGCGTCTCTGCGGTGACAACGGACTCCGTCATTAATTATGACGCCGGGATGATACCTTGCACCGGCGCGCTCAATGACCGTTCAGGTGAGCAGTATTGTTTAGCTCAATCAACGACGGCGGCAAATTCCGGCGGTCGAGGATCGTCACTGAGCAGTTGGACAGTGGAAGCCTGCGCCAGTCCTGCGGCTGACCAAAGACCAGCTCGGCAAGGTAGCTCGACAGCACGCCACCGTGCGATACAACAACCAAGTCCCCATCAAGCCGGACCGCCAGCAGCTCCTTGAACACACTGCTGACACGAGCATAGAACAGCCGGCGGGTCTCGCCGCCGGGCCAGCCAAAGCTGAGGTCGCCTTGGTCTTTAGCTTGCTCCCACACGGCGGGGAACTTTTCGGTTAGCTCGGCCTCGGTCAGATTTTCGCACTGTCCAAAGTTCACCTCGGCGAGATGCGGGTGGATGACCGGCGTCAGGCCATGCGGCTGCGCCAAACAACTGGCGGTGTCAAATGCGCGTGACAGCGGGCTGGTGTAGATTGCCGCCGGCCTGGCATTGTCGCTCAACCAGCGTGCGGTCGCCTCAGCTTGATGCCGGCCGTGATCAGTCAACGGACTGTCGTAGCGGCCAGCGATGCGCTGGTCAATGTTGCTTTGCGACTCGCCGTGCCGGATGAGGATAAGGCGCAACAATCACTCCAAAATAGCCATTATGCGAGGGAATGTACGGGCGTATTGCAATACGCCCCTACGTAAATCAGGTTAGATTTCGTGTTTTTCACGATTATACAGCAGGGCGAACGGCGCTCCGCAGGCCAGGCCGGCCGCCAGCGCCAGCGACCGCACCGCCAGCATGAACGGCGCAATCAGCGCGGCGGCCGGATCGCTGGTAAAGGACCGTCGCATGAATGGCAATGTCGTCACCAGAATGCCGGCCCACGCGAGACCGGCCAGCCATCGCCATCGCCCATCTGCTACTGATAGCGCCGTTAGGCCGGCGGCAATCGAAGCCAGCGGCAACTGTAAGACCATCACCGGCGGCGTATGGCTGTCGCCGGCCACCTTGCGCGGATACCGGCGGTACACCCTCGCTCGCCAGAAGCCGTAGCGAAATTTTCTCCTGATGTAGTCGAGCAACGAGGTGCGATGATGGTGATAAACATAGGCTCGCGGGTTGAACACTAGCTTGCGGCCGGCCTGAGCCAGGCGAAACGATAGCTCGACATCCTCAGCCGCTGCCAGTCCAACATCAAAACCCCGTTCACCCTCGCCTATCAGCGCCGACCGACGGTAGGCGGCCGCATAGCTATCAATGAAGTCAATGCGCTCGCGTTTCAACAGCCGGCGGTACTTGTCCTCGTACTCAATCTGAACGAAGCGGGCGATCAAGTCCCGTTGGCGGGTCCGATAAGCGCCCTTCGCGCCATCTACCGCTGGGTCAGCGAAGCTGTCCAGCATCCGTTCGACGAAGTCCGGCGCTGGCGCGCAGTCAGCGTCCACAAAGAGCAAGATGTCACCCTGGGAGGCGGCAAGGCCGGCGTTGCGGGCGGCGCCGGGGCCGGCGTGCGGTTGCTCGATCACCCGGTCAGCGCCGGCTTGACGCGCTAGTTCCGCCGTAATGTCAGTCGAGCCGTCACTGACAACGACGACTTCCAGCCGGCCCCCTCGCCAAGACTGATTTCGGGCGGCTTCTATGCACGCTTTGATCGTCTCCGCCGCGTTGTAGGCGGGGACGATGATGCTGACCACTGGCGCAATGGAGCTAGTCAATCAGCCGGCCTCCGACTATGAGCGGCAGGTGACCCAAGATTGCTGATGGCCCAGGGCCTTGCTGGGGGCATTTAGCCCCGCTGAAAGGGGTGCAGGGGCTTTGCCCCGGCCGGGGGAAATGGGGGAGTCCCCCATCAACTTCCCCCTTTCTCCTCGTCGGAGAAGCAGCACGAGTATAGAAATGGACAGGAATGCTGGGGCAATTACTTCGCCGGACTGAAGTCCGGGCGCTTGCAGCGCGGCCTGAAGGCCGGCCAGGGGGAGTGCAGAGGGGGCGCAAGCCCCCTTTGACGGGGGTATGGGGGTGTCCCCCATTGATTTTCCCCCTTCTCCTGCAAGGAGAAGGGGGAAAGGGGGATGAGGTTGGCAGAGACGACGCTTGCATAATTTGCAGTCGCAAACAGCCAGAACGTGAGGCTGTTTTCATGCTGTGCGTTCCGGTCTTGGCAACCACATAATAACTAGGCCAACGACTATTGGCACGACAACAGTAATCACGTGCATGCTGATCGCGATGGCCAGGGCCGGCCCGGCGGCAACGCCGTTCGCGGTGAGGGTGGCGAAGGCGATGGCATGATAGACGCCAAGTCTGGCCGGCGGGGCCGGCGCTACTCCCCCCAGATAAAGGGCTACCAGTAAGAGGCCGGCCAGCCACCACAGCGAAGCTGTTTCAAGCCCATAGGCCGCAAGTATCAAGGTATTCGCGACAAGGCCAATGGCGAAGGCTGACAACGTGCAGGCGATGATAATAAGGTCTCGGCCCGCCGTTGAAGCCTGTCGTTGACGGACAAGGGCGCCTCGCAGGTCTGCCACAAAGCCGGTGGCCGTTGCAGAAATTGAGCTGCTCTTCACCGACCCCCCATTGGGCGATGACCGGCTCCGTAATGCCCACCAGCCGAGGCCGGCCAGCACCACCGCCAGTGCGATCAGCAACGGCAGATTGTTCGTGGCTGGCTGCTGACTCAGTCCAAATGCCATTGCCAGCCCCGCCATTAGCAGGAGGGCCAGCGTGTCCAGCCACTTCTCAAAGACGACGCTGGCAATCACCGAATGGGCGCTCAGCTTGCTGCGGCCGGCCAGCGCCAGCACGCGGGCCACCTCGCCGGCCCGCAGCGGCGCCACCGAGTTAGTGACAAAACCGGCCATCAACGCCCGCAGCAGTTCCAGCCGATCAATCTTTTCCTCGCCCGCCAGCAGCAGTCGCCACCTCTCGGCTTTGATGAGGAACACCATTAGGACCAGCGCAACTGCGGCAAGCAGCGGGCCGGCCTGGGCCTGGCCGATTGCCGCCAACGCCTCCTGGTAACTCACAGCGCCGGCCAACCACCAAATGCTGCCCACCGTTAACAGCACAGCCAACAGGATCCATAGCCGTCGCCTGGTCTTGGCAGAGACCATCCAGCTTGCAGTCACGATGGTCAAGATTGCGCCACTGATGGTAGGAAATGGTCGGGCACCAGATGCCGGTAGCGAGCGGCAATCTCAGCAGGTGTCGGAATCGGTTCGAGCAAACTCAACACCTCGGACGAAGACATCGTGCGACGCGATTGCACCTGACGGCGGGCTTCCAGAGCGTCGGCGATTCTGGTCAAGCCGACCAGCCGGCCGGCCAGCGTCGCCAGTCGGCTGCGGATCGGCAACCGGCGGCCAGCTAGCAGCGCGCCTATCGTCATTAGGGCAATATCATAGACTACTATCAGCGGCAGATAGACAAGAAAGTCCGGTGTGGGGTAGTTTTTGACCAGCAGGCGGATCTTGTTTCGACTAAGGAGATAGCGTTTCGTCGGTGAGTGTTCGCCGGCCGTCGCCGAGTGAACGTGGCGGACGACGGCGGCTGGTTGGTAGCGGAACCGCCAACCGCGCAAGTTGGCCCGCCAGGCCAGGTCTACGTCCTCAAGGTAGCAGTAGTATGCCTCATCAAATAGGCCGACATCCTCCAACATCCGCCGGCGATAGAGCGCCGCGCCGGCGCACGCTCCGAAGACCCAGCCGGCCCTTTGGGCGTCGCCCAGGGGATGTCCTCCCAGCCGGTCCCAGGCGATGCCGAGCCGATCAACGCTGACGCCGGCCGAATTCACCATCCACGGCCGGTCGTGAAACACCATCAGCGAAGCGACCGAGCCGATACGGTCATCCTGCCTGGCGGCTGCGACCATCTGCTCGACGAAATCAGGCTGAACGATGGTGTCGTTATTCAAGGTGATGAGGTACTCGCCACTGCTCAGGCCAAAGCCGATATTGTTGGCGCGGGCAAAGCCCTGATTGCTATTTATAGATTCGAGGCGAACCGAAGGAAACTCTCTTGCCACCATCGCCGGCGAGCCGTCGGTAGAACCGTTGTCAACGACAATGATCTCAAGATCGCCATAACGTTGTTCTAGGAGCGACCGGAGGCAGTCATTCAATAAATCCGATCGGTTGTAGTTCACGACGATGACCGAGACTCGATCCGGTTGAAAGCTCGCAGCCAACTAACTCTCCGAAGACGGTTGTCGTCTAGGCCGGTAACGGAATACCAGGTACAGATATACCAGCGTCGAAGCTACATAGAGAAAGCCGGCCGTCAAATAGAAGTATGGAACGCTCCAGACACCCGGCCGGTCATTGGACATTCTTTTGATATATCCTTCGATGATTGAGGCCGGCGTAACCCGGTAACCGAGGCTGAACGCCAGGTCGCCGGTCCAACGCTGCCCGCCGACGTAAGCCGCTCCTTGTGGCAATATGTCATCTCGATGGGCCCAGAACGTCACCGCGTTGCCGGCGGTCGCGTCGGCCGACTGCCAGCGAGCGCGATAGGCCCGGCCGGCCGAATCGTAGATTGGGTCGAACTCAAAACGATGGAACTGGTTGTCGGCGAGCTGGCTGGCGGAGACCGTCACGCTGCGCAATGGCTCGGTGGGATTGCCGGCGTCGAATAGCTCCATCGTCAAGTCGGAGTTGTTTTGGCGGGCGTTAGTGCCAACCAGAACGTCAATTCCTGACAGCCCATCCGAGTTGGCAACGAACGACTGCTCGACAGTGTTAGTCCCGACGATCTCACTGGTGATCGGACTGGTAGAGTATGGTTGCGCCTCTACCGTCCACGGCAGTGGCAGCAGAAACAGGATAGCAGCTAATCCTACCATCGCGGCCAGTAGAACGCCGGCCCAACGCCCCTTCTCGTTGGGTCTGCCAAGTTTTTGTAAAAGGGAGAAGGCCATAAACACCCCTGTAACCGACGCTTGATCGCCAGACCGATCTGAGCACGCCCCACCACCACCAGCGGCACGAGACAAGCTCGTGCCCTACGTTAGGTGGGCGAAAACGATCTCGTAGGGCGGGAGCTTGTCTCCCGCCGCCATAAACACCCCTGTAACCGATGCTTGATCGCCAAGCCGGCTCGCCCCACCCACTGTACTCATCAGGCTTCGGGCCGTCCCATTGCCTCATAATCAAAACACCAACAAGAACTTGTCACACCCCCAACGCCAGCGGCTAGCCGAGGTTATCACCGTTTCCCCAAATCGTAGATTCTCGCGCCACCTTGATCGTATATTAGCTGAATCGGGCGGGTTGATATGATACCCGTCCACCGGTTGGCGACACCCACGTACAGGTAGCGAAAGCCATAAGGCAACCAGACGTCCGGGTCAAGCGGCTGGCCTCTGCTATCTATCGAGGCCATTAGCCGAATCCACTCCGATTGAGCCGGCGAGAGCCGTTCGATTAGATATATGACCGGCGGTAGCTGAGTTTCAACGCCTTCAATGGGCAGCCACCATCCGGCGTCAGTCCCGACGACGGCCGATCCGCCCATTGCGATCTCGCTCATAGCCAGCGCCTTATCCTGCTGACCGATATTCTTTCGCAGCCAGTCCATCGCTTGGATGTCGGCCTGATACACGAGACGGTGGCGCGAATCCGGTGCAACGTTCGGATTAGTGGACAATCCGATGGCAAGACCGACTATCAGCGCCGCCAGCGCCGGCCGGAAAGCGGTCGGAATACCCACCGGAAGCGCGGTCGCGGTTGATCGAGCCAGTGGGCGGTCCAATGTCGAGCGCCGATGTTCCAACGGTATGTTGCGTCCAGCTGTCGCCTGTCCCACCAAAACGCTTGTCCTTTCGAGCGCCCAGGCGATTGCGATAGCAGCTAGCGGTGTGATAACCAGGTATGCGCTAGACTCCAAGAAGAAGTGGTTGACCAATGAGCCGGCCGGATAGTTGGGCAGGTTTATGGACGCCAGTACCCAGGCCAGCCCGCCCCAGAGTACCAGCAAGAACGTCCTGGCGAAATGGACGCTACCTACGATGATTAGACCCACCGCAGCTAGCGCCAACGCCCAGGCCGGCGTGAAGAAGAGAGGGTCGCCGACGGCGTTGTAGATGGACAGCCAGTCGGCCGCCGCCGGCATCGCCGACCTGGTCACTGGCGGTTGCTCGAATAAGCGCATCAACCAGGGCAATGTCGCCAGGCTAGCCAGGACACCACCTGTGACCAGCGGGCCGGCCTTGCGACGAAGGGCTAAGAGCGCCACCAACACCAACGTTGCGCCGAGTAAGGCAGTGCGATAGTGGCTGAGGAAGAGGCCGGTGAAGAGCAGTGCGTAGATCGGGGTCTGTCGCCAACTGGAGCCGGCTTGCAGGTCGCGTAACACCAGACCCAAAAGACTGGCCAGTATGACCACCGAGAACAGTTGTGGGTAGCGGCCCCAATTCAGCAGAAATGAGGGGAACGGCATGATAAATCCGGTCAACAAGGCGGCGACCGGGCCGGCCACCGGTTGCCCGCTCATCGCTTCCGCCAGATAGCCACTCGCCCAAGCGGACAGCCCAACTAATATGAAGCCGGCCGCTACGACCGCCGAGGCGCTCGATAATCCGAAAAACCGTGCGAGGTCTGCGCTCCAGAGATGGAAGGCGAAGTGGTAGGTGAAGGATTCCAGCGGGGCTAGCGGAGACCAAGAGGCCGGCAGGCCGTCGTTTCGCAGGAATAGCTCGGTGGCGGCGACCTGCTGGACCGAATCCCCCCACATCGGGTAGGACTGATCGCCATACAGCGTGAGCCGGGTCAGGACGGTCAGGCCGGCGACGCCGGCCGTCAGCGCCGGCCACAACCAGGCTGCTGGTTCCGCCTGAGCGGTCTTGTATAGGCCGGCGAACAAGGCGACGACTAGGAGGATGGGCACAATCCAGGGATCAATGTTCACCAGTCGCAGCGGGGTCGCAACCCCCCAGAGTAATAGCGCCGGCGCCAGCCCCAAAGATAGCGTCAAGGCTAAAGGCATATCGCCGAGCGCGTCGGTTGGCCGGCGGAAGAGCGCCCAGACAACCACTCCTGGGCCTAACAGCGCAATCAGCCAACTGATGTAACTAAGCGGCCGGCCGGCCAATGCTAACCAGCTTTCGGAGACTAGGCGACTGACAGGCCAGTAGGAGTAAGTCGAGAAATTGATCGAGGCTGCCGCCATCGGAGCATTACCGATGGACAGTATTCCTTCTGGGTAGGCGTTCTCCTTTGAGGCCCACAGGGTCACCGACTGGCCTTCGCCGGCATCGGGCGACCAAACACTCAAAACAAACTGGCGGCCAGCCGATCTCGGCAGTGGTTGAAATCGCCACTGGTAGTAGGAGTTGTCTCGCAAACTATCGGTATCAATCCAGACCGCTCGGAATGAGCTGTCGTCTGGCGGTATAGAGTCGAGCGCCAATACTAGGCTAGAACTGTTGCGGCGGTTGTAAGTGCCGAACAGCAGGTCAATTCGGGCCAGATCGTACACGTTCGCCACAAACTGCTGGCTGACGATCCGATCGGCGACCAACGGGCCAACGTTCCAGTCGGCCTGCGGCTGGTGAAGGTCGCGCCGATACGGGGAGTAGCTCAACCATATTGCGCCGGCTATGGCAACGATAGCTAGCAGCCAGGGCACGGCTGGCTTTAGACGGGCCAGGCCGGCGAATACGACGGTCAGCAGTTTAGGTCATCTCCCCGCCCAAACGCCAGCGCAGGTAGTTGGCGACCTCCTGCTTCAGGCTGTCGGCGCCGCCGGCCATCAGCGTATCCCACGCCCGCCCCGGCAATCCTTGAATCGGCGTGTGCAGCCGGCTGACCGGCGAACGCTGCCGTAACTGCCGGCGGTCAGCCGCCGTGCGCCGGTCGGCGGCCGGCTCGCCCCGTCGCAAAAATTCAACCAGCGGCCCGATAATCTTGCTCCATTGGAACGCTTCGGCAGAATTTCTCAGCCGGTCTGAGGCGCTGTCGCGCAGTCCAGCGTCGCGGGCAAGTCGGAGAATGGCACTCTTAACCTGTTGCGGGTCGCCGGGAGGCACTATCAACCCATTATCAATCGAGCCTAGCAGGTCGTCCCAGGGACCGCCGCCGGTGCAAATAATCGGCAGGCCGGCCGTCAGGCAGTCGAGCAGCCGGCTACGCAGCGCGTAGCGCGCCTCCAACGTTGGCCGGTGGAGGCATATCGCCAGGTCGGCGGCCGCCAGTTGCTGACCGCGCCGCTGGTAGCCAGTCCAGGGGATCAGCAAGACCCTGGCGGCCAGCCTCTCGTCGTTCAGAATGCGTCGTTCGATTCTACGTTGCGTCGCCAGCGCGCTGCTCAAGTCTGGACGGGCATCCCGATAGACCGGCAACAGCAGGCGAGCGGTCGGCAGCTCGTCGAGGACCAAGATAAAGGCGTCTAGCAAGGTGTCCGGATCGAGCCATTCCCACAGCCCACCGTTCCACAGCAGGGCAAAGTCGTCGCTGGTCAGGCCGAGCGCCGCACGCGCATCCTCTCGGGCCGGCAGGTCAATCTCGCCAGCCCCAAAAGGCGCCACGTCAATCAGCCGGCGGAATGTCGGATCCTGCGCCCTGGTCAGCGGATTGAGCCGGCCGGCCGCCGACAGCATCCCCAGATAGAAGTCGCGTTGTCGCTCGTCGGCGCAGAGGTAGAAGTCGCCGACCAGAAACTGATTGAGCAGCAGAGCCGAGTTCAGGTCGTCAGCGTTGACCTGCGTAACAATCTTTTCTGCCCGGTGAATCTCCAGATTTTCCAATGAAAATGGGTCATAGACATCGAGCGCAACCGGTTTATCAAGGTTGGTGAGTTCTGGCAGCTCGTGGGCCAGGTAGCCAAAGGCGAATACCGAGTCGCAGGCGTTCAAGAGCGGCACAACACTGGCCGATTGGTCGCGCCGGTATCCGCGTAGTCGCAAGTCGCCATCGTCGCGGGGTCTGGTCTCCGGCGCCGCCAGCGTAAGCTCGAACTCGCCGGTTTCGACCAGAGCTTTAGCTATCTCGTAAGAGCGGATTGCCGGCCCGGTCATTATCTCGGCGACCGGCTCGTGGGCGATGACCAGGACCCGCCGCTTCACCGGCCGGCGGTATCCGCCGGGCCAAAGATGCTTGGCGGCAAGCTCCTGAGCCTGAGCATAACGCTCGTCAAGCAGGTTTGGCCGGCTCAGATCGCCGTTCCAAGATTCAAAAATCTCCTCGTCGCTCCGCCGGCGCAACTGCTGCACAGCCTGGCGCTTTTTGGCGAGTTCCGGCAGGTGGCGGATGAAGTCCTCGACCGCCGCCAAGCCGGCCAGGCTGGCTGAGCCAGCCCTATGGCCTTCCACTTCACCAGTAGCAAACAATGCTTCAGAGCTAACACTTTCTAGCGCGCCAATCCGCCGGAACAGGATGGACAAGGCGCAGGCCAGCGCCGGCCCCACGTTTGACCATTCCAGGTTTTTGTAGAGATTGAAGAGCGCGTTGCGTTCCAGCAACGCCCGTCGCCGGACGGCCGGCAATCTCCGGGCGGTCTGATGATGCCGATGATAAACGGTAGCGGCCGGCGTGAACCAGACCTGCCCGCCGGCCAGCCAGCTCCGCCAGCCAAAATCAACGTCCTCGAAGAAGGCGAAATAGCCATCGTCGAAGCCACCCAACTTTTGAAACCAGTCGCGGCGGATCAGGGCAGCGCCGCCGCAGGCGAAGGCGGATGGCCGTTCAATGTAAGCGTCCGGGTTGTGGATGACACCGAAATCATTTTGAAAGCCGTGACCAACGGCGTTTATCCCTCCGCCGGCAAAGTCCACCCGCCGGCCGTCCCAACTCAGCAGCTTGGCCCCGACGCAAACGGCGTCGCGTCGCTCCGAGCAAGCGATGAGGTGGCTGAGCCACCCCTCCTCGACACGGGTATCGTTGTTGAGAAATACTAGGTAGTTTGATTCGCTCAGATGCGCGCCGGCGTTGGCGGCGCCGGCAAAGCCGACGTTATCCGGCAGTCCCACCGGCCGAATGGCTGGGAACTGGCGTAGAATACGTTCTAGCGAACTGTCGTGGGAACCATTGTCCACCAGGATCGTCTCAAACGGTGGATCATTCTTGGTCGCCAGCGATTGCAAGCAGCGGACAGTATGAGCCGGCTCTTCCCAGTTGACGATGATGACTGAAGCTGCTGGCTTTTCCAAATTTGCCTGACGCTCCTGAAATCTACCGTGACTTATGATATACGCGACAGGCAATTCAGGGAAGTCGCCGCGTAGGGGCAATCCCCTGTGATTGCCCAATGTAGGGGCAATCCCCTGTGATTGCCCAATGGCAGGCGTATAAGGCGAGGAGGTAAGTGAAAATGCGGCGGACAGTAGCAATAATACTCTTGGTCGTCGTTTCATATTCAGCCGGCCTAGTGACCTCGCCGGCCGTCATCGGCCGCGTCGAAGCCGCCACCCCGACCATCGAGCAGCCGGCCGAGTTTGCCCTTTTTTGGCAGGCTTGGAAGGTCGTTCAGGAGAGGTTCGTCTATCAGCAGGCGCTCGACCCGCTCAAGTTAACCCACGGCGCTATTCGGGGGATGATAACTGCCCTCGGTGACGAAGGGCACACCCGTTTTTTGACTCCATCTGATGTGCAACGCCAGACCCAGCAGTCTCAGGGCAGCTTCGAGGGTATTGGCGCCGAGTTCTCCTTCGAGAACCAGCGTCCGGTTGTGGTAGCGCCACTGGCCGGATCGCCAGCGGAGAAGGCCGGCCTCCGTCCCGGTGATGTCGTCCTCGAAGTCAACGGACAAAACACCTTTGGCTGGGACTTCACCCGCCTTTCCGATGGCATCCGCGGCCCCAAAGGCACCTCGGTAACGCTGAAAGTGCTTCATCGCAGCGAACGCCAGCCGGTCACGCTGGCGATAGTGCGTGACGTGATAAGGTTGAGCCCGGTCAGTTGGACCATCGTGCCGGACACCTCCGTGGGCTTGATAAAGATAAATAGCTTCAGCCAGGGCACGTCCAGGGATCTGGCAACAGCGATCAGTCAGGCCCGTCAGGCCGGCGCCGCCTCACTCGTCATAGACCTACGCAACAACCCCGGAGGACTCTTGCAGGAAGCGATCGGAGTTATTGGCAACCTGGTTGGGCCGGCGGTGGCTCTGTACGAGGAGGACCGCGACGGGAAGCGCCGGCCAGTTCGGACCTCGGCCCGGAGTGTGGGAGTGGAGGCGCCTTTGGTGGTGCTTGTCAATCGGGGAAGCGCCAGCGCATCGGAGATAGTCGCCGGCGCGATTCAAGACCACAAGCGCGGCGAGATCATCGGCGCAACAACAGTCGGCACCGGTACCGTCTTGAGCACTTTCGCGCTAGACGATGGATCGGCGATCCTGTTAGGCATAGCACAGTGGCTGACACCTAATGGCAGGGTGATCCGTAAAGTCGGCATCGAACCCGATATCTTCGTTTACGTTGATCCTGATCTTACGCTGTTGACTCCCGCTAAAGTGGCAGGGATGACTCGCCAGGAGCTAGATAGCAGTAATGACAATCAGCTAGTTGCAGCGGTGCGCCGGCTAACGGCTCTTACGCATACTTACCCACCGTCCGACGTTGTAGGCGAGATGGAGTTTTCGCTGCCTCTTGGCGGCCACCGATGGTAGGTGATACTACTTCACAATATAGGTGATGTGATGTTTTGCACCCTTGCGATCCACCAGGAGCATGCCAGGGTCTTTCCATTGTTCACAGCAATCATTCAAGGCTTGGCAAGTGGCCACCAATAACGACAATCTTTGGCTAGGCTACCGCCCTCGGCTTGCCCGGGGCGCAGGGGCGAAGCCCCTGACGGGGGTTGTGGGGGTGTCCCCCACTACATTTCCCCCTTCTCCTGCGAGGAGAAGGGGGTCAGGGGGATGAGGTGGCAGCTAGGCGGCAGGAGACAAGCTCCTGCCCTACGCTTGAAAGCAGGGAATGGAAAGACTCTGAGGAGCATGCCGACCGAAGCCGGTTTGGCGATAGGGAATATCATACCCTTTTCACTCTAAAAGAGTATAAATCTGTGTCATCTACGCAATCTGCGGATCAAAGCCCAAACAAGTTCACAGTTTCATAGTATCTTTCGGTGAGAATGTGGTAAATACAGCAAATAAGAACCAGCGCAGTGACGGTTTGCTGGAGGGAATGAGAGTTGGAAGCAGTACAACGTCCAATTGAGAGGCGGTCCTTTTGGGACCGACCGCTGGCGACGGTGTTGCCCATAGACCGCGAGTTGGCGCTCTACATAGGGTTGGTCACGGTTGGCGCGATCCTTCGCTTCTGGGACCTGGGATCGCGCATACTGCACCACGACGAAAGCCTGCACGCCGTGTATTCCTATGGGTTGTACATCGGCAAGGGCTACGAGCACGACCCGATGATGCACGGCCCGTTCCAGTTCCACTGGTACGCGCTGTGGCAGTTCCTATTCGGCGCAACCGACGCAACGGTCAGGATGGGCAATGCCTTCTTAGGGGCGGCGATGGTGCTGCTGCCTTATTTCTTCCGGCGGTATATCGGGCGGACGCCGGCGCTGGTTGCCACCGTCCTCATCGCATTTTCGCCCACCTTGCTTTACTTCTCGCGCTTTGCCCGTGAGGATATGCCTTCTCTCTGGTGGACGGCGATCTTCTTTCTGTTCGTGTTCCGCTACCTGGAAAAGCAGGAGGCGCGCTGGTTGTATCTGGCGGCCGGCGCGCTGTCGCTTGTCTTCAGCACGAAGGAGAACTCTTACATCATAGCGGCCATCGCGATAGCGTTCCTGGCCTTCATTGACTGGTCCAGCCGGCGCCAGCAGTGGTACTGGTACGCCCTGATGCTATCGCCCTTGCCAATCTGGTTCTTGCTAAGCTTGTCTCTGCCCGCCAGATACAACATCTTCAGCGTGACGCCGGTGGCGATTCTCGGTGGGTTAGTAGTTTTGCAGACGGTCTATCGCGCAGTCCTGAAGCGCGAGCAACTCTCGCCGGCCGCCGCCTTGCTCTTTGTGGTCGGCACGCTCATAACCCCGCTGTTCACCGCCGTTGTCACCGCCGTACCAAACGCTTTTCAGGACAATACGATGCTCTTTGGCTTGTTCCTGGTCGTGCTGGCGGTCACGGCGGTTGTTGGCACCAGGTGGAATGCGAGGCAATGGCTATGGTCGGCGCTGATCTTCTGGGGGATCTTCTTCGTTCTGCACACCACCTTTTTTGCCAATCCGAATGGGGTTATCTCCGGCTCGGTCGGCGCGTTGAAGTACTGGATTGCCCAACAAGAGGTTGCTCGTGGGAGCCAGCCCTGGTTCTACTATCTGCTGTTGATGCCGCTGTACGAGTTTATCCCGCTACTGTTTGGCCTCGGCGGCATGATCTACATAGCTATGAAGCGGAACAACCTGTTTGCGATGTTCCTGGCCTTTTGGGTGGCTATGAGCTTTGCCCTCTATGGCTACGCCTCGGAGAAAATGCCCTGGCTCGTCATCCACACCTCGCTGCCGATGGTGATGATCGCCGCCTACGCCATCGGCCGGCTGTTTGACACCATTTCCTGGAAGAACGTGGCGCGCAACGGCGCCGTTCAGCAGATTACGGCGCTGGGGCTGGGATTCGTGATGCTGCTGACGTTGATAGGCCGAGGGCTGCCGTTCACCGGCCAGCTTACTCAGACTGATGTCCAGCAGAAAGTGTTCCCCTGGATCGCTTATCTGGCGATCTTCGTCGGCTTGATCTACGTCGTCTATTACTTTGGCAAGCGGTTGGGATGGGCCAAAAGCCTGCAATTGGCGGCAGTGGCCGGCCTGGCTTTGTTGATGCCGTTTTCGGTCCGAACGGCAGTTGTCGCCAACTACTATAACGGTGATGTGCCGGTCGAGATGACGGTCTATACCCAGACCTCGCCGGACGTTGGGCAGGTGATGAGCGAGATCGAAAGGCTCGCCTTCCGCACCGGCGAGGGCAAGGAAAAGTTTAAGGTTGCCTACGACAGTGGCGTCTCCTGGCCATTCGAGTGGTATCTACGCGACTACAAAAATAAGAACTTTTTCGGCTGGGGCACGCCGGCCGCCGACGCGCCGGTAGTCCTGGTCGGGTTCGAGCGCGACCACGACAAGGAAGTCGCCCGGGTGCTTGGCTCTAAATACGTCGGTCAACGCTACCGGCTGCGCTGGTGGTTCCCAGAGGACTACCGGAGTTTCAATGTTAGCGGGATCATCAACGGCCTGCTCAATCCCGATGTGAGGACGAAGGTATGGCGCTACTTCCTGTACCGTGAGACAGTTAACGCGCTAGGCTCGACCGACTTTATGGTGTACATCCGGCGCGACTTGGCGACCGGCCCCTGGGCCGCGCCGCAGGCGACCGCTCAGACCGCCAGCGAAGAAACGCTTCTTTCGAAGCAGCGGGACATCACCGCCGCCCAGGTGATTGGCGCCGGCCAGAGCGGAAATCAGCCCGGCCAGTTCGCTAATCCTAAGAACGTTGCTATCGGGCCTGATGGTTCAATCTACGTGGCTGACAGTTTCAACCACCGCATCCAGAAGCTGGACCAGAACGGCCAGGTCTTGAAGGTGTGGGGGTCGGAAGGCCCAGGCCAGGGTCAATTAAAGGAGCCATGGGGTGTCGCAGTAGATCCGAAAGGCTTCATCTATGTGGCCGATACCTGGAACCACCGGGTGCAAAAGTTTGACCTGGATGGCAACTTCGTCGCCAAGATCGGGCCGGAGCAGATCAGTGTTGGTGGCGAACCAGGCCAGTTCTTCGGTCCCCGTGGCCTGGCGGTTGACGCTCAGGGTAACCTCTACGTTACCGACACCGGCAATCACCGCGTCCAGAAGTTCAGCCCGAATGGCGAGTTCATCGCCCAGTTTGGCAGCCGGGGCGCCGGCGACGGGCTGTTGAACGAGCCGGTCGGCATTGCCATTGACAATCAGGGGAATATACTGATTGCCGACACCTGGAACCAGAGGGTGCAGAAGTTCAATCCGCAGTTCCAGTCGGTGGCGTCCTGGCCGATTGCCGGCTGGAATAGCCAGTCAGTCGTGAACAAGCCGTACATCGCGGTGGACAAGGACAACAACTTCTACATCACCGATCCAGAGAACCATCGTGTTACGAAGTATGGCCCGGATGGCCAGCCACGGATAGCCTGGGGCAAGCCCGGCGAGGATCAGGTGTCAGTGAGGCTTCCGACCGGTATTGGGGTTGACGGGGAGGGCAATGTGTTCGTCGCCGACAGCCAGAACAATCGCATACTGCGCTACCCGCCGATAAAGTGATGTGGAGCCTTTATCGGTCGGAGAACGCGCTGAGCCAACTGACACTCACATCAACAATTTCAGGCTGAGTGGAGCCGGCCCATCCTTACTGCGGATAGGAGGGTGGGCCGGCCTTGTTATTCTGATCGCAGCTTTTGCGCTGCTAAACGCGGCGGTTGCATTTATTTATCTGTACTCGTACAGTGAGACACTGCCGGTCAAAGTTACCGTATCGCCCGGCCAGGTAATCGCCGTTGCCGAGTCAACCGAGCTAATTCTTCCCGCCGAGCCGCCCCCGTTGAGCCGGGTCGGACTCTATATGACCGGCCCCCGCCTATCCGAGTACGCTGGCTGGCCGACGGCCGGCCAGTGGTTTCCTTATGACGAGGTCCCCGCGCTGACGTGGCTGTTGCGCCTGCAAACGGAGAGCGCCTGGGGACAGGTGTTCATAAAGCCGGCCGGCGCCGAGGCTTTTCTCCCCATTGACGAAAATCGCATCTGGCAGGCCGGTAGCGGTGACTGGTATGTCACCAGATCGAACGAGCTGACCTCCAGCCAGTCCGGCTTCATCTATATAGATGTGGACGAGCAGACTTCTTACCAGTTGTACCTGCCATTGAACCGTGGTCGTTACAGCGCCGGCCTAGTGTTGGCCGGCCCAAGCGGCGACGATGGATACCTGCTATTGCTGAGACCTGAACTGCGTGATATGAACTGGTGGCGGATAGTCAACGGCGAATGGATCGGCCCCGTCGCCACTGTGCCTTACCGAGCCTTTGTCAAATCAATGACCAGCCAGATTCAGGATGTGTTGAGACTGTTTTTCGGCTTCTACCCATCATTTCTGGTCGTATTGGCGCTCGGCGGTCTGGTCACCGTCCTGGCGGTAGGGGCGACTCGGCGAGTCGCCCCCACCGCACGTGGTGAAATGTCGCAGCCGGCGTCAGCAGGCCGGCCAGACCGCACCTGGCGATTCGCGGCGGCCGTAGTAGTCGCCGCATTAGTTATTACCGGCTACATCGCCTACTTCATTCTTGAGCGCATGCCGCACGTTCAGGACTCAGTGGCATACCTTTTTCAGGCAAAGGTGTTCGCGCTTGGCCGGCTCTGGGCGCCCTTGCCGGACATCATTGACTTCTTCCGGCACGAGTTCATCGTCGAGCACGCCGGCAAGTGGTTCAGCAAGTACCCACCGGGCCACTCGTTGCTGCTGGCGCTGGGCGTGCTGGTGAACGCTCCCTGGTTGGTCAATCCTATCGCCGGCGCCCTGTCGCTGGGCCTGGTATATCTGATCGGACGGCGGCTCTACGACGGGCCAACCGGCTTGCTGGCGGCCGGTTTAGGACTGCTGTCGCCGTTCTTCCTATTCATGTCCGGCTCGATGATGGCGCACCCGACCGCGCTGTTCTTTGTCCTGCTTGGGACCTGGACGATGATCGTGGCGCTGGACAGCAACCGGTTGACCCTGATGGCGCTGGCCGGCCTATCGTTCGGCTCTGCCTTTCTGGTTCGGCCCTGGACGGCGGTCGTCATCGCCGCCGGCCTGGGGATCTTTTTTCTCATTCATCTTCGCCGGCGCGGCTTGCCTCGGATTGCAGTTATGGCAGTGGCCTTCGTCGCCGGCTGGCTGCCGATGGCGGCAGCCTATCTAGCTTACAACTGGGCGTTGACCGGCTTTCCGTTGCAAACCACCCAGGAGCTATGGTGGGAGTTCGACAAGCTCGGCTTCGGGCCGGACCAGGGGCCTTATGGTCATTATCTGATTGACGGCCTCTGGAACACCAGCCGGAATATGACCGAGCTACTCCGGCATCTCTATGGCTGGCCCTGGCCGTTCACCTTGATGTTCGCGCTAGCGCCGTTCCTCACTTTGCGGGCGCGGCCGGCTGATTTCGCCTTGTTGGCCGGCTGGCTGGCGCTGGTGGCCGGCTACGCGGCCTGGTGGGCCGATGGGATCATGTACGGGCCGCGCTTTTACTTTGAGAGTCTGGGCTTCCTGCTATTGTTGACGGCGCGTGGCATCCGCGAATTGTCAGCGATTTGGCCGGCGATCTTCCGCCGGCTCGGCGGCCAGCGCCGTTGGCCCCAGCGGGCCGGGCCGATGGTGGTATGTGCCTTTGTAGGGTTGCTGATAGCGCATAATCTGGCGCTGTACATGCCCCAACAGTGGATCCTCTACCACGGCTACAACTACGTCAGCCGAAAGTCGGTCAACGCGGTGGAGCAGGCCGGCGTCACTAATGCAGTCGTATTCACCCACGTTGGGCAGTGGTTCGAGTGGTGGAACTACGGCGAGGTTTTCTCTAGCAACAGTCCGCTGCTTGACACCGAGGTGATTTTCGCCCGCGACCTTGGCGATGTCGCCAACCAACAGTTGATGAAGGAATATCCGACCAGGAAATTCTACCGGCTGGATAGCCAGGGCGGACTCGCCCCGCTAGCGCCGTCGGAGGATTAAACAACTATAGTCGGCAATGTCAGCTTGTTGGCTCGCCGGCGCGTCTCCATGGGCTGAACGATGTTCATCTCGTGCTTGACCTTGGGGCCGGATTGAGATCGTAGATATACGCCGGGGCCGCTTCGGAACTGATCCTCCGATTTTTACAGAAGATAGCGCACCCAAAGATAGCCGGTGGAAAGCAAAATGGTCACCAATGCGACAACTACGCCGTACTTAAAGAACAATCCGAACGTGATCGGATGACCGCTGCGTTCGGCGATGCTGACAACAACCACATTTGCCGACGCGCCAATGATAGTTGCGTTTCCACCAAAATCGGCCCCCATCACCAAAGCCCACCACAGCGGTTGAACGGGAATCGTTTGACCAACCTCTTGCACCAGCGGGATCATCGCCGCGGTGAATGGAATGTTGTCCACTACTGCCGAGCCGATAGCCGACAGCCACAGGATCAGGATGGCGGTAAGCGCCAGATTTGGGCCGGTGATCCGTAGAAGTTCCTCGGCGATAGCCGAGATCAACCCGACGTGTTCCACTCCACCCACCACGATAAATAGCCCGATGAAAAAGAACAACGTACTCCATTCGATCTCAGCTAAGACTTCGTGAAGATTTGGGCGGGTGACTGCTAGAAGCACCACTGCGCCGGTCATGGCGATGGTGGCTGCTTCCAGATGCAAGGCGCCGTGCAACAGGAACCCGATGATTGTGCCGGCGAGAACGATCAACGAGGTGCGCAGCAGCCCGGGATTGGTGATGAGACCAACCGTGTCCATCTCGTCAATCGCCGCGATGGTCTCCTTAGACGGCTTCAATTCGCGTCGCCAAAAAAGCCAGGAGAGTCCAATCAACGCTAGCATGCCGAGGGCGGAGATAGGCGCCATAGCCAAGAAGAATTCAACGAAGTTTATGTTGGCTGCGCTACCGATCAATATATTGGGCGGATCGCCGATCAAGGTCGTAGCGCCGCCAATATTTGAGGCGAAGACCTCAGCTAGCAGTATTGGCACTGGGTTTATGCGCAGCACACCGGCCAGATAGATGGTGACAGGCGCTATCAGCACGACGGTGGTCACATTATCCAATAGTGCTGATGCGCCGGCTGTAATTAAAGACATGATGACCAAAATCCGGAACGGCCGGCCGCCGGCCAGTCGAGCGGCAGAGACCGCGATCCAGGCGAACAGGCCGGTATGCCGCATCATATTGGCGATAATCATCATGCCGACGAGCAGAAAAATGACGTTCCAGTCAACCGCCGCAAAGGCTTCTTCCTGAGTGAGCACGCCGGCCAGGATGATGAGCATCGCGCCTAACAGGGCGGTGATTGTCTTGTGGAGCCGTTCGGTTGCAATAACGGCGTAGGCTATCAGGAAGATCGCGCCGGCTACTACTGCCTGATTCACCAGTAGGACACCTGGCTAAGATTACTCATCAGAATCCGAAGGAGGCGCCTGCGTTACCCACATGCTCAGAAGCTGGACGGCATCAATCACACCGACCAGGCGACTTTTGTCATCAACTATCGGCAAAGCGGTGATATTCTCGCTGTGGAACAGGCGGAAGGCGTCAACCAAGCGAGCGTCTTCACGAATTGAGAAGGCCGGCACCATCAACTCCTTGGCGGTGCGGGCAACTTCCAAGTCGGCGAACTCCAACACCGCGTCCAACGAGTCTATATCAGCCATAAGAAGCTCTGGCGCAAGGTGGGCTAGAGCTTCACCGCAGATGGTGGAGAGCCGGATCATACCCGCCAGTTTGCCATCATTATCTATCACCGGCAGCACATGCTGCTTGGGAGACGCTACTACTGTTTCAACCACCTTTGCCAGATTATCATCCAGGCCCACCGAGGCATAGCCTGCGGCTAGCAAGGACAGTATGTCGCGTATGAGCGTCTTTCTGGTGAACTGATTCGAGATTCCCGGCATCGCAACAACCTATCAGTACACGGACATCGGATTTGCTTGGGGCGAACGCGCCGGCCTAAGTATAGCACGAGAGGTCCTCCAAGAGCAGGGGCGCGAATTGCCTCATAAATAAACTTACCGAAGAAGCATACGTTGCCTCATAACTCAGATTACCGAAGGAGCAGAGGTGATGAGTGTGAGACAACAGAGCAAACACGAACTTGCGGCGGCTTTGCAGCCCCGCTATCTGAAAGCTAGCCGTGCGGAGAAAGGACGGATATTGGGCGAGTTCGTAGCGGCAACTGGCTATCACCGCAAGTGGGCTAGCCGATTGTTGCGCCACGGGCCACCCAAGGCCAGGAAAGGAGCCGGCGGAAGACCGCGGAAGTACTCGCCGGTGGTGGTAGGAGCGCTGCGGACAGTAGCGGAGGCCAGTGGCTGGCTGTGTGGGAAGCGGCTGGCGCCGTTCCTTCGCGAGTTTGTGCCAGCGCTAGAAGAAGAAGGCGCTTTGCGGCTTGCGCCGGCCGTGCGCGAGCGGCTAGTTGGGATGAGCGCGGCGACGATCGATCGGCGATTGCGACTTTTTAAGCTGCAAAAGCGGCCTAAT
>JBCLEL010000005.1:0-23414 GCA_038913435.1 Chloroflexota bacterium | reverse complement strand
CTTGACCCGGTGCAGCGCGATTCCTAGAATGACAACACTTGTCAAGCCACCTTACTAAACTGATTCGTGAGGAGATTCGCAAATGGCAAAGCCCAAGGTATTTGTTTCCAGGATCGTCCCTGATCGCGGGCTAAAGAAGGTCTTAGACGCTTTTGATGCCGAGGTCTGGCAAGACGAACTGCCGCCACCGCCCGATGTGCTCTTGCAAAAGACCAGGAACTGCGACGGGCTACTTTCGTTGCTGACCGACAAGATTGATGGAGCATTCCTAGACGCCTGCCCGAAGTTGAAGGTTGTTGCCAATCTGGCGGTTGGCTTTGACAACATTGACATCCCGGCTGCAACCGACCGCGGCGTGATCGTTGGCAACACACCCGGCGTTCTGACCGACACGACTGCCGACTTTGCCTGGACGCTGCTGATGGCGGCTGCCCGCCGGCTGACCGAAGGAGAGCGATACGTCCGGGCCGGCAAGTGGAGGACCTGGGGGCCACTGCTGCTGCGTGGACAGGACATCCATCACGCCACTCTGGGCTTGATCGGGTTGGGCCGGATCGGGACCGAGATGGCGCGTCGCGCCCAGGGCTTCTCGATGAAGGTGCTGTACAACGACGTGATCCGCCGTGAAGACCTCGAAAAGTCGCTCGGCATCACCTACACTGATATAGATACCGTGTTGAAGGAATCTGACTTCGTCTCGGTGCACGTTCCGCTGATGAAGGAGACCCGCCACCTGATTAACGAGGCCGCTTTCGCCAAGATGAAGAAGACGGCGGTGCTGGTAAACTCAGCGCGTGGGCCAATCGTTGACCCGAAGGCGCTCTACAAGGCCCTGTCAACCGGCCAGATCTTCGCCGCCGGCCTCGACGTGACGGAGCCGGAGCCAATCCATCTGGACGACCCGCTGTTGACGCTGGAGAACTGTGTAATCGCGCCGCATACCGCCAGCGCCAGCTTCGAGACGCGGGAGAAGATGTCCGACATCGCCGCTGAGAACTTGATTGCCGGCTTGCAGGGGAAGCAGGGGCCGGCGATTGTCAATCCAGAAGTATTCAAGCAGGGCCTGCGGAAGTAGCCCCGAACAGCCCGTAGGGGCGTTCAATTGAACGCCCCTACCGAACGCCCCTCCCCCCGAAGAGTTGCCACAAAAGCCGGGCGTCAATCGATGCGCCGGCTTTTTCGTTTGACGTCTCCCCTTCAAACTTGCCGTAAGGTTACGCCGTATACTGAACTAAGAACCACTCCGTAGAACGACGAGGCGTACATGGCGACGATACACAGCCGACCGACGGTTTTCATCAGCTCGACCATCAGCGACTTTTCGGACTTACGCGGGGCGCTGAAGTTCTGGCTAGAAGAAAGCGGCTATGAGGTATGGCTCAGCGAGTACAACGACATGGAGAAAAGCCCAGGCGCTAACACATTCGAGGCTTGTTTTGAAACCATTTGTCGAGCTGACTTTCATATTCTGCTCATCGGTGAGAGGCGGGGATCGCTATACTCCGAACCACACAATACGTCTGTCACGCAGCAAGAGTATCGAGTAGCGCGGGATTCCTTCTCAAAGCTTGGACGCCCGATTCCTCTGCTATTTGTGCGGGCAAGCGTCAAGGACCAGCTAGCGGGATGGCGGTCTGGGAATCAGTCGGGGAAAGGGCCTTTTGACGACGCTGTCTTTGTCGAGTCGTTTATCTCCGAGGTTGAACGTGTTCAAGAAACGGGCGGCGCGGTCAAGGGCATAGGCCCTTACCCACTAGCCAATTGGCTGCACCGGTTCAACGACCTGCCAGACATCATAGACGCTCTGCGGGTGGCTCTGTCACTCAAGGTAAATATCCCTCTCCAGCGATTGCTGAGTGGTATTCAGCTTGACCTGGAAGTTACTTTGAGTGCGTTGCTCCAAAAACATCAACTCAATGTCAAACAGGCACCGGGCGCAGACATCCTCCGGAAGACTTTAGAAAACATTCCCGGTATCGACTTGAAAACCATAAACCAAATTGCCGCGACAATTGGTGAGCTTGAACTTCCTTTTCCGGGACATTGGCTAGCGAGTAGCGTAGCAGAACAAAATCCGCTTAACTCGGAGAACAAAAGTCCGATAAGCTTAGATGCGGAGCAGAAGTACAGGCTGACGATGTACCTAATTGGAGGCCGGGCCAACCCGGACCGCATATGGCTCAACGCTCTGCGTCAGGCTGTCACTAGAGGGGACTTGTTCAGCTATGATCCTTCGACTAGATCGTTTCAGGACACGGAATTGAGCCTAGCCGCCTCGAAACTGATCGAAGACGCCGAGATTTACGAGCAACGATACCGAACTGTAGAGTCTCGACTGAATCAGATTCTTAGTCAGCTTCAGTACAATCGGGTTGATTGGCACGACGCCCTGTTCTTGTGGGGGCTATATCACAGTCAGGTGAATCTTTTCCGCCGAGTCGCGAGCCTATATGCCCATTTGAAGGGGTTGAAGGACACACCATCGGCTGAATCTCTGCTGCCCGGTACACCACTTGGTTCAGACACGGAAGAGAAGATCAAGCGCGAGAGCGCAAGCCGCTCTGACATTCAAGAATGGGTTAAACTGCCGTCCTTTTGGAATTTTTAGCCCTGCAAAAGCTCATCCCGCCGTTCAGCCGGCGTCCGCAGGCAAGGTAAGGCCAGTGACCAAAGCGGGACCGGTAAGTCGGAGGGAACATTGATAGCAGTAGCATCAACGAACACAGGCATTACCGATAATCTTCAGCTAGATATTTGTCGTGCTCGACCGAGATGTCAGAGTGACCAGAATGGTATTTGCCGGCGATGGCGTAAGCTCGCCGCCACTTCTCTGCGTCTTCGCCCTCGTTGACGATACGTTCAACTGCCTGCCGTATAAGTTCCGCCATCGAAACGCCGCGACGCGCAGCCAATTCCTTCACCGCGCGCGCCTGCTGCTCAGTCAACTGTATCTGTGTGCGAAGCATTCCCGCCTCCACCCTGCTCATGCTGTCATTCTTATAATGTGATGATAGCATCTATCCTGATGGGCTAATACCCCAGCGCCAGGCCGGCTCCGCGCGGATCGGCGGCGCCAAGCAGGACCTTGCGCTGGTGGTCGAAGGCGATCAGTTGCGCGGAGCCGCCAGCCGCCCAGGGGCCGAGAATTTCAACCCGATGCCCGCGTTCGACGAGGCCGGCGATTGTCTCGGCCGGGATACGATCTTCCAAGCGCACGACGAATGGACTCTCGCTATTCTCAGGGTCAGTGCCGGGGGAACTGTACCAGCGCGGCGCTTCGACCGCCTCCTGGACATTCAGGCCGAAGTCAACCAGGTCAACAATCATCTGCATGTTCCACTGCGGCTGTTGGTCGCCACCGGGCGTCCCACCGATGATAGCCGGCTTGCCGGCTTGGGTGATGAGATAGCAGTTCAAGGTGTGCATCGTCCGCCGGCCACCGGCCAGGCAGTTGGGATGGCCCGGATCCAAGGTGAAGCCCCGGCCGGCCCGGTTGTTGAGCAGTAGGCCGGTGTCGCCGGCCACTACGCCGCTGCCAAAGCCGGCCGACAGGCTGTGGATAAAGGAGACGGCGTTGCCCCAACGGTCGGCCACGGCAAAGTAGGTCGTGTCGCCATCCAACGTTTCAGGCAACGCGCCTGCCACTACGTCGCTGGCTCGCTTCGCATCAATCGCCCGCCGCCGTCGGGCCGCAAACTTTTTGCCGATAAGCTGGTCGAGCGGGATGTCCACGAAACGGGGATCGCCACAGTAGCGCAGACGGTCGGCGAAGGCCAGCTTCTTTGCCTCGACCATCAAATGCACCGTTTCGGCGGACAGGCGGCCAGTCCGGGCCAGGTCAAAGCCTTCAAGCAGGTTTAGCTCCTCCAAAAGGATTAAACCTTGCGACACTGGCTTTGTTTCATAGACTTGGTAGCCCCGGTAGCTGGTCGAGATCGGCTCGTACACCTCGGTCTGATGATCGGCGAACTCGGCCTCGGTCAGACCTACCTCCGACAGACCATTGGCGCGGTAGAAATCAGCGATCCGGCCGGCGATGTCGCCCTGATAAAACGCCTTTGCGCCGCCCGACGCGATCCGGCGCAATGAATCCGCTAGATCAGGATTGCGAAGGCGGTCGCCGGCCGCCGGCAGTCGGCCGTTCGGCAGAAAGATCGCGGCGCTGGTTGGAAACTGGGCTAGGACGGCGGCGGTGTCAGCGATATTCCGTGCCGTTATCTCGCGGAGGATGTAGCCATCATCGGCCAGCCCGATGGCCGGCTGCAGCAGGTCGCCCAGTGGCCGCGTCCCAAACAGTTGCAGCAAGGTCTCGTAGGCGTGGACGGCGCCTGGGACTGACACTGAGAGTAAACCCCGGAGGGGCATCTTGCGATAGCCGCGTTCGACTAAATAGTCACGCGAAAGTCGGTAAGGGGCAACGCCGCTTCCGTTTACGGCGGTCAACCGGCCGGTCTCCGCCTTATAGACGATGGCAAACACGTCGCCGCCCAAGCCGCACATCGCTGGCATCGTCACGTTCTTGGCGGCGGCGATAGCGATAGCGGCGTCAACCGCGTTGCCGCCGGACTTCAACACTTCGAGGCCAATGGTCGCGGCCAACGGCTCGGCTGCTGAGACCATCCCTTCGCCGGCGAAAGCGATTGGACCATGCTCGGTTGAGTTTGGCACGATCTCGGTTGTCCGCAGACCAAGACCTCGTAATACAACGCTCATCTCATTCTCACATTATCTATTCCTACCGACGAATCTTTTCAGGCGGACGCCTCGGAATAGGCCCGCTCAAAATCTGAGTAGCGGGTGTCTTTTTTGAGTCCGTGAACTGGTGAAGAATCTCCTTTACGCCCCACAAAATCTGCTTCTTTGGGCCGAGACACGCCGTATAATTGCTGTCGGCATATAGGTATCTCAAGCATGTATTCATCTGATGCCAGTTGAATTTGCAACTCCAAAGTCGTGAGCTTGAAGGATTTTAGGCTTGCCGCTCCTATCCAGAACAAGGCAACATCGGTAAGTTAGTGGGATCGCCACTTCAATATCAGGTGCCAACCATCCAGTTCCTAGCTCATTAGCGTAGTTATTGTATTTCACGACAGGCGAATCACTCGTGACAAAGTGTGCTTTTTGAGAAACAACGAGGAGGTGAGGGGTCATTTTGGAGGCTATATCATATATACTTGGCATTAGTTTGAGCATTGCCTCGATATAACTATTGCGATCAATTTGCACTAAAACACCACTAGACTCCATAATCTCTTTCACTTCGTCATAACTGACACCGAGACTCTCTCCGGTTCCTGTTTCATAGGACTTTTTGAACGAATCAAAGGATTCAGGTGTCCCAAACAAGCTATTTATCTCTACATCTGTCTTATACTGCTCGAACTCATAAATTATTTGTCTAAACCTTGGCACTCGAACTTCAAGCGATGCAATGAACCAGCACAACGCCTCCCAATCATGCCCGGTGGGGATACAACACGTTTCATTTATTTTGGTTATGACACCGGCTGCATCTGAGTCAATCGCTTGGAATAACTCAGTCTCAACACTATAGTCGACTATTGCACTAGTAATGCTCTCGAAGGCATAGAAGTCTCGAACCTTGGCGACGTTCTGTGGAGATGCCACGAACGTCTTGTCTGACTCGAAATCGATAACCGTGAGCTTATTTTTCTGAGAAAACCCGTTTAAATAAAACCGGGGTAGATAATGGTGCATTCGTGGCACGGATTTTTGATCTGTCATCTTTCGTTCCTAACGTAAGTTATGCCCGGCCAAAGTCGCGGGCCAACTGCGCGGTCGGCAGCCGAACGATGATCGGCCGGCCATGCGGGCAGAAACGAGACACGTCGGTGCGTTCCATCAGCGACAACAGCTCGCTGATCTCGGCTGCTGTCAACGGATCACCGGCTCGAACCGCGCTGTGGCAGGCGACGGTCGCGCTGATATTCTTCTTCTTCCAGCGGTATCTGATCCAGGGACTGACGGCCGGTTCAGTCAAAGGATAGTAAACGAGTTAATATTGCGAAATATTCACTCATTTCGTACATCCGGGAGAATAGAAAGCAATGGAAAACCTTGTTCGAGTTGGCTTTATCGGCGCTGGCGGGCACGCCAGTAAGTCTATCTATCCCAGCCTCAGCTTCGCGCCCATTGACCTTGTCGCGGTTTGCGATCTGGTGAAAGAGAAGGCCGAGCATAACGCCCGCCGGTTTGGCGCTCGCCACGCTTACACTGATTACCCCCAGATGTTCCACCAGCAAGAGTTGGACGCGGTGTTCGTCGTCGGTGGGGCGCATATGCACTATCCGATAGGACTGGAGGCGCTCCGGCACGGCTACCACGTGTTCATCGAAAAGCCGCCTTGCAACAATCTGGCGGAAGCGAAAGACCTCTTGGAGGCCAGCCGCGCCTCTGGCAAAAATCTGATGACCGGCTATATGAAGCGTTTTGCCCCCGGCTACGCCAAGGCAAAGGAGATCACCCAATCGCCGGCCTTCGGCAAGATCGCCAACATCCACATCCGCTTTGGCCACTGGAGCGTCTCCGACTTTGCCCACATGATGCGGAACATGCATACCCATATGCTGGACCTGGCGCGATTTTTCGGCGGTGAGATCGTCCGCTTGCATGTAGAGCGCTTCAATGATGAGCTTGGCGCTTCGCTGGCCATCAGCGCCAAATACCTGAGCGGTGCGGTTGGAACTTTCACTTTGGATGCCCATCAACCGCGCTTGCACGAGCGGCTTGAGGTCGCCGGCGGTGGCAACTTGCTGATCGTGGACAACATGATGTTCCTCGAACATCACAAGGGCACGCTGGGGACTGGCCCCAACCGCGTTGATTTCAAGATGGATGACATTCAGGTGTGGCGGCCGGAGTTCGCGCTGCCGGGTGTCATGCAGGTAGTCCAGGGATACGTTGGCGAGGTGAGGGAGTTTGCCAACGCCATCTTAGAGGGCCGGCCGAGCGCCGTGAATGCGCAGGATGTCTACGAATCAATGCGGCTGGTTGAGGCAATCGAGCGGGTGGGCGAAGGGACGATTGACCTGGCGACCGTGAGTTGATCTGGTTCACAGTCGGATAAGTCTAAAACGCTCAATCACTAGCTCCTGGCTGCGGTGAATATTGAGATATTTTCGTAGTAGGCTTAGCCGAGCCAGCCCTGCTTGGCTAGCAGTTCTGCTAGCAACACGGCGCCCTTCGCCGCACCCATCTTGGTGTTATGCGAGACCAGCACGTACTTGATGCCATTTTCCAGCGCCGAGTCCGGCCGGAGCCGGCCAACGACTGTCGCCATACCGCCCTCGGCATTCCGGTCAAGCCGTGGCTGAGGCCGGTCCGGCTCGTCGCGGACTACTATGGAATGGCGCGGCGCCGAGGGCAGGCCGGCTTCGGCCAGTCCGCCATCATACTCGGCAAAGGCCCGGCGCGCCGCTTCAACGCTGACTGGCTTTTCGGTTGACGCGAAGACAGCCTCGGTATGGCCGTCCATCACGTTGACCCGGGTGCAGGTGCAACTCACCGGAAATCGCGCCGGCTCAACACCTGTGCCGCAATAGGCGCCCAGGATTTTCTGCGTCTCGCGCTGGACCTTTTCTTCCTCATTTGGGATGAACGGGATCACATTGTCGAGGATGTCCATGCCGCCGACGCCCGGACTGCGGCCGGCGCCGGACAAGGCTTGCAGTGATGTCATTATGACCAGCTTCAGGCCAAACTGTTGGTAGAGCGGCTTCAGCGTAGTCGCCAACCCGATGGTCGTGCAGTTCGGTTGCGGCAAGATAAAGCCCTTCCAACCTCGGTTCTTGCGCTGGTAGTCGAGCAGCTTGACGTGGTCGTTGTTCACGCCGGGGATGATCATCGGCGTATCAGGTTCCATACGGAACGTCGAAGCGGTGCTGATGACCGGCGTCGTCTTGGCGAAGCGCGGCTCCAGCTCGCGGGCTTGGTCTGACTCTACGGCCGAGAAGATGATGTCACAACGACCCTCTAGCGCATCGGCCAGCTCGACAGGTATGCCCAGTATCTTGTCAGACGGCTCTTCATCGGCGTACCAACGGCGAGCGCCGGTCTTGGCGTCCTTGATCGCCTGGCCGTATGGCCGGCCTGCTGAACGTTCCGACGCCGCCAGCGCGACGATCTCAAACCACGGGTGCTTCTGTAAGGCGACCATAAACTGTTGACCGACGACGCCGGTTGCGCCGATGATACCTGCGCGCAGCAATCCTAGTTCCCCCGGCATAAGTATTAGCTAGCTTTCCAAAATATATCATATAGCAGGCTTCAGCGTGGTGTATGATTAAGGTAATTTATACACACACACTGGCGGCAAGGAGCTATGGTGAGGACAAATGTAGTTTTGGATAATGACCTGGTCAGTGAGGCGCAGCGGTTGACCGGAATCAAAACCAAGAAGGCCATATTGGATGAAGCTCTCCGTACTCTGATAAGGATTCGGCGACAGGCGCGCATCCGTGAACTAGAAGGTAAGTTGCAGTGGGAGGGCAATCTTGCTGCAATGCGGGAAGGCAGGGTGCACCCTGCTGATAGTTGACTCCAGCGTCTGGATTGACTTCTTCCGGGGCGTTCCTACACCACAAGTCGTTCAGTTGCGTGGGTTGCTGGGCGCTGAACCGGTTGGTAGCGGCGATCTGATCATCGCGGAGGTGTTGCAAGGCTTCCGCGATCAGTTGGCCTTCCAGATTGCCCGCGATGCGCTTCTGTCCTGTGAGATATTTCCTATGGTTGGCGAGCGGATAGCGCTCCGCAGCGCCGAAAACTATCGCGCTTTGCGAGCGCGGGGAGTGACGGTAGGTAGAACGATAGACTGCTTGATAGCCACATTTGTAATCGAAAATGGACATCTTCTGCTGCACAGCGATGCCGACTTTCTTCCTTTTGAACAGCACTTAGGCTTGCGCACGCTTCGGTCGCCGGTTACCTAGCGATGTGCTTGCGGGGCGAAGCGCCTCACGCTTCAAGAATCAGATGCCCGGCCGCAACCGCCACTACACATTTGCCGGCGCTCCGACTATCATTGCGAAACATAAGCGTCGGCAAGCGCCGAACATTGAGGTGGTGTCGCGAGTGTGATCGCAGCCTTTAGTCCGCAGCAGGTGTGCCGTCTCGCCGGCCTAACCACCCGCCAGCTATTTCACTGGGATAAGACTGGCTTCTTTCCGCCGGCCTACGCCGACGATGTCCGCGGCCGGCCTTTCGGACGCATCTATTCGTTCAAAGATGTGGTGGCCTTGCGCGCGCTGGCGGTGTTGCGCAACAAGTATCGCCTACCCCTCCAACAGCTACGCGAACTCGGAATACGCCTCTCTAAGCAGTACGCGGAGCCGTGGTCGGAGCTAGTGTTCCACATGCGAGGACAGCAGCTCTTTTATGATGATCCGGCCTCAGGCGTTCGCATGAGCGCCTCCCAGCCAGGCCAGATGGCGATTCCTTTCGAGATGCGCGGGATAGAAGACGAGATGGCGCTAGAGGTTGCCAAGCTCCGGGAGCGATCTCCTGACGAGCGTGGCCGGATAGTCCGACACCGGTACGTGATGAGCAACAAGCCGGTGTTCGCCGGCACGCGAATCCCATCGGAAGCGATCTTGAGCTTTCACGACGCCGGTTATACGGTGGATCAAATCATCCGCGAATATCCTAGCCTGACCCCGGCCGACATCGAAGCGGCGATCCGCGAGCGCCACAAGCTGGTGACCAGGGAAGCTGGCTAATGTTAACTCAAGCGAGGTCTTAGGCTATGCTAGGCGGACTCTATGGGGTGCAGGGGCGAAGCCATTGACGGGGGATGTGGGGGTGTCCCCCACTAATCATTTCCCCTTCTCCTCGCAGGAGAAGGGGTCAGGGGATGAGGTGTCCTTCACTGGTGAAGGATCAGGCCAAACAGCTAGGGGTGAAAAGCTATTTTGAAACGGTATTCCCGAAAATGTCGTCTGATTATGCACTAGTAAGGCAAGAAGGCATTAGTTGCTGCATCTCCTCATAGACGAAGACGTCCCGCAATCGGCGGTTGACCTCCTGCGCCAACGCGGTCACGATGTCATCCTGGTGAGAGATCACTTCGGCCGAGGCACCGACGATCCGGTGGTGCTCAAGCGCGCTGAGCTATTGGAAAGGATCGTTGTCACCTGCGATAGAAAGCGCTTCAAAAGGCATCTGGCCGAGCGGCTATCGGTCGCGCAGCAAGCCCTACAACGCTGCGGGGTAATAACGTTTAGCTGCGCTAGCGTGAACGTCCCGACCAGATTGGCAGAGTTTATCGAGTTGATCGAACGCTGGCACGATCTCTATACCAGCGGACGAAGCGGCGAAGGGAAATTCTTTGTTGAGATTGGTGAAGGCGTTTTCAGGATCGAAGACAAGTAGCCAAACGCGACATAAATAGATTGCAACTCTGATGAAGGAAGAAAAATGGCGTCGAGATTAGCGGGAAAAGTTGCGATTATTACCGGGGCGGCCTCCGGGATCGGCCGGGCAACCGCGCGGCTGTTTGCCAGCGAGGGGGCGGCAGTGACAGTGGTTGACATCGCCGACGCCGGCGGCCAAGAGACGGTGGCGATGATCGAAAAGGCCGGCGGGCGGGGGCTGTTTGTTCACGCTGATGTAGCGATGACCAGCGAGGTCCAGGCGATGATCGAAACCACCGTCAAGCAGTTCGGCCGGCTGGACATCTTGCACAACAACGCATTCTGGACGGTGGCGCGGCCGGCCGTCGAGCAGAGCGAGGATGAATGGGACCGCACCCTGGCGGTCTGTTTGAAGGGGCCGTTCTTAGGCTCGAAGTACGCGATTCCCCACATGCTCAAAAATGGCGCCGGCGTGATAATCAACACCGCCTCGGTTCACAGCATCATCGGGTTGCGTGGGTATGCCGCCTACCAGGCGGCGAAGGGTGGCCTGCTTTCGTTGACCCGGTCGCTGGCCGCCGACTACGCGCCGCATATCCGAGTGAACGCGATCCTGCCGGGCGGGGTGTTGACGCCGGCCCAACGGATTGCCCCACCGGCCCAGGTTCAGACGACGGAGGTAAAAAATCCGCTACGGCGATTTGCCCAGCCGGAGGAGATCGCCGAGGTCGCCCTTTTCCTGGCCAGCGACGCTTCTTCCTACGTCACCGGCGCCGGCATCGTGGTGGATGGCGGCTCAACGGCGGTGTTGGTGTAGGCTGCGGCGGTCTGCTCGATAAACCAACGGTCCTCTCATCTCTGAACAATATTTCGAACTATGATAAGATATGAATAGTAAAGATAATTATAGGATGTTTGAGGCATGGTCATCAAACTAGAGACGGAGTTAATCACAATCGCAGAGGCAGCGAGGCTTTTGAAGGTGAGCGCCATCACTATTCGGCGCTGGCTCAAGCAGGGCCGGCTGCAAGCCTACCGCCTCGGACCCCGCCATATCCGTATCTATCGCGCAGACCTGAACGGCGTGCTTACGCCGGTCGCTGATGAGGATGGAAGCATAGTGAAGGAAATCCTGACCGGCCAGGGGCGGCTCGAAGTTCAACCCCCTAGCGAGGAGCAAGTTAAGCAGCGACTAGAGGCCATCGCGGATTCGGAGGAGCTAATCGAGCAGATGCTAGCGCGGAGGAAGGGCAAGCCGCTCCCACCTTCCTGGCCCTTGATTCGCCAAGCGCGAGAAGAACGTTCCAGGCGCTTATGAATCCGGGTCGACCAGTAGTGGTTGATGCCAGCGTCGCCGTAAAGTGGGTAATCGCTGAGGAACTGACTGACCATGCCCGCGCGCTTCTAAAAGACAACGCCTATCAACCGCTGGTGGCGCCGCCTATTCTCTTGAGCGAAGTGACCAATGCTATATATCAGCGAACTCGGTGCACTTCTACCATCGCTCAAGAGCGCATCACCCAAGCCGAGGCGGAAGACGCTCTGGCTAGAGTCTTGGCGGTGGGCGTTGACCTTATCGGCCCGGTCGAACTGTATGCCAGATCCTTCGCTTTTGCGCGGACTCATCATCTAAAAGACACTTACGATGTTCTCTACGTTGTGCTTGCCCAGATGCTGGGCGTTGAGCTATGGACCGCTGATCGCGCCTTACTTGATAGCGTAGGGCAAATCGCTTCCTGGGTGCGTTGGATTGGCGACTACGCGCCTCAATAGAACTGCGTCCCCACCGAGAGCGCCGTTTGCCGGCGCTTTTGCTCTTGGCCGGCTATTAGTCACAGCCTTACTGCTTCTAGCCGGCTTGCTCTCCTCCTGCGTTGGGCCTGGTGGGGCCTGATATGGGGTCAATGATGAGAGGCCCTCAAGCGCAGCCGCCCACTTCCCAGCCGACCAGGCCGGCTACCAGCCGCCGGCTGATGAGCGCCACACCACCGGCAGCCTTATCCGATTAACCGGTGTTGGCGTGATCGTAGGTGTATCGGTTGGCGTCGCCGTCGGCGTATTCGTTGGACTTGGAATGGTTGCTTCCTCCACGGCACTCAGATAGGGATTGTTGCTGGCTACCCCCCCAATAACGTAGATCTTGCCGTTAGTTGCAATTGCCACCCCGAAGTCCGATTTGGCCGTGGGCATAGCCGCCCTTACCATCCAAGCGTTGTTGGCCGGGTCGTACTCCTCGACGGTGGCTAGAAGGGGAAGGCCGCCGTAGCTGCGGCCGCCTATAGCGTAGATCTTGCCATTGAAAGCCGCTACCACTCCCAGGCCACTCCGTGCAGTGGGCATATCGGCCTTGGTGGTCCACGTGTCAGTGGCTGGGTCGTACTCCTCGACGGTGGTCAGGACGCCGCTTGAGTTGGCTCCACCGATAGCATAGATCTTGCCGTTAGCGACTGCCACTCCCAGGCCCCTCCGTGCAGTGGGCATATCGGCCTTGGTGGTCCAGGTGTTGGTTATCGGGTCGTACTCCTCGACGGTGGTCAGGTCGCCAAGAGAACCAGAGCCGCCGATGGCGTAGATCTTGCCGTTAGGCGCTGCTGTGGCTCCCAGGCTCGATCGGGCTGTGGACATAGCCGCCCTTATCTTCCATATGCTGGTCGCCGGGTCGTACTCCTCTACGATGGCTAGCGTGTCATCTTGGTAGCCGCCGTAGCCGCCGATGGCATAGATTTTTCCGTTGGCTGCTGCCAGCACCCCTAAAAGGGATCGTCCGGTAGTCATACTGCCTCGCGCATCCCAAATGTTGGTTACCGGGTCCGTACTCCTCCACAATAGTCAGGCGGCGGCCAAGGGCGGGGTTATAGCCCCCGATGGCGTAGATCTTGCCGTTAGCTCCTGCCGCCACTCCAAGCTGGGTTCGTGGGTTGGGCATGCTCGCCTTAGTAGTCCAGCCGAGGTCACCGGCGGCGGCCGGCGCGACCAGGCCGGCGCTATCGGCCGGCGGTTGCTCGGTGGCGGCCTGCGCGGAAACGGCAATCGCTGCCAGAACAATGAGCGACAGCAGGGCAATGATTCGCGCCAGCGGGGTACGGATGTTTGCCATCCGGCGTTCCTCCGTGGATGCATGCCCGACCGCATCCAGCTAACTGTGCCTTGGCGGCTCACCCGAAGGGTTCTCCAATGATTATAGGCGATCTTCTGCTGCCTGTGAGTGACCTCTCCCTAGCCCTCCTCGACGCGGGGAGGGAATTTGCGCCCCTTCCCTCGCAGGGAAGGGGCCGGGGGTTAGGTCAAGCCGGCCGGCTACCAACCGCCGGCCTGCGAGCGCATCACCACCGGTATAAACACCTGCGACCTGGGTGTGGTTGTGATAGTTGGTGTGCCGGTTATAGTCGGAGTGGCCGTTACCGTCGGAGTCAAAGTGATGGTTGGTGTGACGGTCGGTGTGTCTGCTAGGATCGTCGCCTCTTCAACGGTGGCCAGGCCGCTGCTACCTTGACTGGCTTGTCCTCCGACGGCATAGATCTTGCCGTTACCCGCCAGCGCAGCGCCGAGACCCTGCCGGGCCGTTGGCATGCTGGTCCGGGTTGTCCAGGTGTTGGTCGCCGGGTCGTACTCCTCGACCGTGCCTAGTCTTTCACCGCCGGCGCTTGCTCCACCGATGGCGTAGACCCTGCCGTTCGGCGCGGCAACCACGCCCAACGCTTGCCGGCCGGTTGGCATGCTGGCGCGAGTCGTCCAGGTGTTAGCGGCAGGGTCGTATTCTTCCACCGTAGCAATGTTTGTAGTGGTGTACCCGCCAATCGCGTAGACCTTGCCGTTGGTTGCCGCCGCCACGCCGAGGGCGCGCCGGGCCGTTGGCATGCTGGCGCGGGTCGCCCAGGTGTTGGTGGCTGGGTCATACTCCTCCACCACACTCAGGTTGCCGCTGTTGTTTAGCCCGCCGATGGCGTAGATCTTGCCGTTGCTGGCTGCCGCCGCAGCAAGGGCGCGGCGAGCGGTTGGCATGCTGGCGCGAGTCGCCCAGGTGTTGGTCGCTGGGTCGTATTCTTCGACGGTTGCCAGGTCACTGGTGGCCCCTCCCCCGCCGATGGCATAGAGCTTGCCGTTGCTGGCTGTGACCAGGCCGAAGGATCGCCGCGCCGTTAGCATGCTGGACCGTGTTGCCCAGGTATTGGTCGCGGGATCGTATTCTTCGACGGTGGCAAGGCTGAATGCGCCGCCAATGGCGTAGAGCCTGCCGTTGTCAGCCGGCCCAACGCTGAGGCCATAGCGGGCAGTGGGCATGCTGGCGCGGGTTGCCAGGCGAGGTCGCCGGCGACAGCCTGAGCGATGGCGGAGCTGGATGCCGCGCCTGTTCAGTTGCGGAGGCGACTGAGGCGACGATTGCTGCCAATGTGAAGAGAGACAATACTGCCAGCCATCTTGCTATTGGCGTGCCTATCGTCATTTGGCTTTCTCCTTCGGATTCAGGCCCAGCTGCTTGCAACTGCCAGCTATAATTACGAGTGATAGCCGCGTGCGGTTTTAACTTCTGATGAAGTTTAAGACCTTAATCTGGTAGTCAATGTAGCGCGGGGCCTTGTGCCCCGCCCTATTCCGCACCAAGCAGGGGACAAGCCCTGCGCTACGAATCTTGCCCCATTACCAGATTTAGTTGTTATTGTTCATAAGGAGTAAACTTGGGGACTGTTGGATCACCCAACGAGTCTAAGGCCAGAGGTCAATCGTCCAGCGGATGGCGATGATATCGTTTACGCACCGGCTTCAGGTGGAGGGTTATGTATAGGTTTCAAGCCACATTAGGATTCAACCGCTTCTTTCTAGCTATCGGCCTCTTGCTGACGGCGGCGCTGCTGGCAGCCGGCTGCTCAACCGACTCCGGGCCGGTGGGAGTGATCTATCCCGACGGTTCTCGGCGAGTCACACCGGAGCAGGCGAAGATGCTGGTTGATCAGGGCCGAGCGGTGTTGGGTGACGTTCGCTCGCTGGAGCAGTTCAAGCAGGCCCATCCGGTCGGCGCTATCTCGACGCCAGCCTCCGAGGTCGCCGATTGGCGGACTCATCCGGCGCTGGCCGGCCTGCCGGCCGCTAAAAAAGAGGTGATACTTTACTGCACCTGACCGGACGAGGGACTTAGCGCCGGTGCGGCGCGGCTACTACTCGGGGCAGGCTATCCGGCGGAACGTGTTTCCGTTTTGCTTGGCGGCCTGCAAGCCTGGGAGCGGGCCGGCTACCCCATGGAGCAGAGCGAGGCGCGATAAGTCAGCTCCCTTTGGCTGTAGCCGGCGCTAGTCTCCAAACCATTAGACTAACCTCTATGCTAGTGTAATGTTCATACCACCTTTGTGCCTTCGTGTCTTGGTGGTCAGATTAATTCAAGGGGTAGCCCAATGTTGAACTTCTGCTTCGCCGGCTACGGCAGCATCGCCGATGTCCACGCCCAGACGTTGAAGGACGAGAAGGACGTCCGCTTCCATACCGTCGTCGGCCGGGTGGCCGAATCAGCAACCGAGTTTGCCCAAAAGTACGACTTTGCCCGCCATCTGACCGACTACGATGAGGCGATCAACCAGCCTGACATTGACGCGGTGCTCATCACGACGCCAAGTGAGATGCACTACGAGCAGACCGATAAGGCGCTGAGGGCCGGCAAACATGTCTTCTGCGAGATACCATTGGCGATGAATTACACTCAGGCGCAACGTCTGACCGATCTGGCAAACCAGGTTGGCCGGACGTTGATGGTCTGCCACACCCAACGCTTCTCGCGGCCTTTCGTCGTCGTGAAACAGATGGTGGAGCGCGGCGAGCTGCACCTACACCACATCGTCTGCCGCTGGTTCTTCTGGCGCCGGGAGAACGTCAACTGGCTGGGCCGCCGGCGTAGCTGGACCGACAACCTGCTCTGGCATCACGGCTGCCACTTCGTTGACACGGCGATGTGGATACTCGGTTCGCCGGTGGTCAGCGCCAAAGGCATCGTCGCCTATCCAAGCGCCGGACTCGGCATCCCGCTGGACCTCAGCCTGGCCTTCCGTACCCAGAAAGACCAGATCGCCGACATCGGCATGTCCTACAACAGCCACCAGCAACTCTACGACTATATGTTCATCGGCGAGGAGGACAGCCTGCTGTTTGACTACTGGGTCTGTCGGCTCACCGGCAAGAACGGCGTAATATACGATCGCGAGCAGGCCGGCGACTGGGTCTGGCAGGCGAACCGCGACCAAAACAAAGAATTTCTGGCCGCGTTGCGCGAGGGCCGGCCGCCGGCGTCCAGCGGGGAGGATGTCCTGCCGGCCATGGCGGCCTTGCAGGCGGTGCAAGACCAGTTCGAGGCCGAAAGGCCGGCGGGCCGGATGCATCTGCTAGCATAACTAGACGCAGCGGATACAGTTGGTCTTGTTGAGACGTTCTACTGGCTTGTGGCGTTCGAACCTGAGAGTGCGTTAGTTGAAGTCGTGGCATGTTGGAGTGAGGTATGGAGATAACCTTAGACCAGATACTATCCCTTGTTGGTAAGTTAGATGATTCTCCGGGAGACGAGACTCCGAGAGAACGATTCCGGCGGTTCCTCAAAGAGAATGTTGTTGAGGTTGGCCGGGTTAGAGATTATGTTGAGGAATGTTTAAGGCAGTCGGGTGATAAATACACCCGTGCTCTACAGGACTTGGTTAATTATTGTGGATATTTCTTGGGCTTTGAGGTGAACTTTGGACGTTACCAGGGCGTTCCAGGGCAAATCGGTTTTGATGGACAATGGAAATCCCCAGCAGACTTTCACATAGTGGTAGAGGTCAAGACAACAGAGGTCTATGCCATCAAGACCTCTACTCTTGTGGGCTATATCGACCAACTGATCTCCGCAAAGGCAATCCCCGATTGGGATAATGCGATAGGACTTTACGTGGTCGGTCGCCCTGACCCAGAAATTCGGCAGTTGGAAAATGCGATCATCGCGGAGAAGAGAACCCATCAGCTTCGCATCATCGCCGTTGAGTCTCTTCTATCTCTGGCAGAGATGAAGAACGAATATGATGTAAGCCATGAAGACGTTTTGGCCGTGATCCGCCCATCGAGGCCTACGATTGATTCAGTAGTTGGTCTTATGGCGCGCTTGGTCGCTCAGCGTGGGGCAGAAATGGCAACAACGAAGGAGGCTCCTGCTCCAGCCAAGACCTTAATATGGCCATTGTCAACTGCCGGTGCAGAGGCGCCAACAGCCGAGGAGGCTGGTTTTCCACAACCGTCACTACTGGATGAAGCCGCTTACTGGCTCACTCCAGTGAAATCTTTCGAGGAACAGACGGCTGAAGAGAATATCCGGACCCTTGTTGGTAAGGAACGAGTTTATGCCTTCGGCGACAGAACGCCCGGCAGAAAACACCTAAAACCAGAGGATTGGATATGCTTTTATGAAACCGGGAAAGGCGTAGTTGCGCATGCTATGGTGGCTTCGGCACCTGAGAAGACGCAGCATAAAGCAGTTCGCCGGCCCGAACAGTATCCCTGGGTATTTGGTTTAAGCGGCACTGAGGTCTACCTAGAAAAGCCAGTTATTCTTGATGCTGCCTTACGAGTTCAGTTAGACGCTTTCCGGAGTCGAGATCCAAACAAGTCTTGGTCGTGGTTTGTCCAATCAACTAGAAAAATCGCGAAGCACGATTTCGAGCTTTTGACACGGCAATAGACTGAAGTTGGCTTACTTCGGGCCGCCGGCCTAGCCCTCACCCTGTCCCAGCGGGAGAGGCGATTGATCTCCCTCTCCCGCTGGGACAGGGTGAGGGCTACATGTTTCTCTATTGCCTTCGCCATGAAATAATGTGTTCAGAGAGATCAATTCACCCAATGTAGCGGCGTTGTAATGACCGATCGCTGGCGCGGGTGGTATCTTTTTAAGGTGTTGGCGCAGAGAAAAGAGGAGCGACAAATGGCACAGCCGCAAGTAACCGTTGCCGTTGATGATTCTAAAACCAAATCTCCTACTTATGAAGAAATCATCGGTGCGCCAATTCCTGGCAAGTTGCAAAAGAATCTCGACTCTAGACTCAAGCGACGGATCAGACAATATGAAAGGCGTTATGAAATCACGTCTGCAGCTATGGCGGCCGAGCTACGACTCGGAAGACAAAGGGAAACCGACGAAATAGTAAAATGGATGCAGGCCTACACTCTTCTTCTAATGATAGACCAGGAGACCGCCACGGCTGGAACTCGTTTGAAAACTACAGGGAGATCCACGAGCAAAGCACCAGTCGGTAGTTTGTAGGCGGAAGTTTGCCTCTATGTATTTTCAGAGACGAGCCACCCGAGTCCCATCTTTCCCCCTGCTCCGGCATGCTAAAATCGCACCATCCGGCCGCCGGTTGGCCGGAGCGTAGTAAAAATGGTCAGCGTCAACGTGAGAGCCGCCTTCGGGCCGCCCGCGTTGACAGAATTAAGGGAAAAGCCTATGGCCAACAAGATTCGCATCACCGCCGGCAACGTTTCGGCCACCGCTACCTTGAACGACAGCGCCTCGGCCCGAGCGATCTGGAATGCGCTGCCGATGGACGCCCGTGGTAGCACCTGGGGCGATGAGATCTACTTCTCCATCCCAGTCAACTTGCCAGAGGAGAACGCCCAGGAGGTGGTAGGGTTTGGTGACATCGCCTACTGGCCACCCGGCAAGGCGTTTTGCATCTTCTTTGGCCCGACGCCGGCCAGCCGTGGCGATGAGATCAGGCCGGCCAGCCCGGTGAACGTCGTCGGCAAGATAGACGGCGATCCAAAAGTCTTTCGCAAGGCAGCCTCCGGCGCTAAGGTATTACTCGAACGTACCGAGGTCTGAGATAGGGGGTTAGAGATGGATGATGTCCGCTTCGAGCGACAGTACCGGACCACCAGCTCCGAGGTATATCTGCTGTACGTTGGCGAGGACCGGATTGGCCGGCTGGACCTGCACTACACGCCGACGATAGTGTGCGCCACGCTGCTGATCGAGCGCGAGCTGGAAGAAGAAGATATGCTAGACCTAGTCGGGCAGGTTGACGACGAGTTGGTCATGAGCGCGAGCGTCCCACGCGAGGACTTCGTCGTCTCGGTATATCACGGCCACGAGATCGGCACTTACAGCGACGAGTTCTTTGGCGAAGAGGAAGAGTCCGGCGAGTCGCCGTAGGGCGGTCATTCCTGCATACGCCTGGCTAGGACCGGCGATAGGGCGTCCTTCGGCTGAAGGACGCCCCTACCAGTCAGCCTCGGCAACCGCCGGCGTATGCGAACGAAGTCAATCGGCAGCCCCCTCAGCCGGGCCAGCGCCTCATCGCCCAGGTAGTGGTACTCGTCGAGCAGGTCTTCCGCCAGGAGCAGATAGCCGGCGTACAAAAGTAGCTGATTGTCGTCGGCCTGCGGCGCTTCCCAGGCCGCCCTCACCATCGCTCTGACCACCCGTAGATCAGCCTGGGTCAGGTTGTCGGCGGCGAAGACCTCCTCACCGCGCATGATCGCCACCACGTCGCCGCGATAGCTGATCGGCCGCCCGACGCGCAAGGCCGGCCACCGGTTGTCCGCCGGGGTGTAGGTTGGTCGCTCTGTTGCCATAGTCGCCATCTCATAGCCTCCCGAACTGATGTTCCTAGAACGTTTGTACCCATTCTACCGCTGATCGAGACGGAGTCAATTAAAACCGCATTAGAACGCACGTTTCGTTTATATGTATAGTGCATAGTCAGGCAGCGTTTTCGGGAATACAACGTTCGAAATAGCTTTTCAGCCCTCGGTGTTTGCCCTGATCCTTCACGA
This sequence comes from Chloroflexota bacterium, assembly GCA_038913435.1. Lineage (GTDB taxonomy): Bacteria > Chloroflexota > UBA6077 > FW602-bin22 > JBCLEL01 > JBCLEL01. The sequence continues at coordinate 3,267 of JBCLEL010000005.1, read as the reverse complement.
GTGAAGGGCGCCTCATCCCCCTACCCCCTTCTCCTGCGAGGAGAAGGGGGAACGATTAGTGGGGGACACCCCCACATCCCCCGTCAATGGCTTCGCCCCTGCACCCCTTAGAGTCCGCCTAGCATAGCCTAAGACCTCGTTTGAGTTAACAATAGGATTGATTTTGGCGGGATCAACGCACTTTAGGGTGAAATCGGTGTGGCAGCTTTTAAGCTATATTCAAGCGCCCGAACTTTAGTTCGGCGATCAGTCGCCGGCTTGAAAGCCGGGCGCTCAGCAATTGGCCTGAAGGCCGATCGTGCTCTAGCTATCACCAAAAAGTAGGTAGACCCTTTTGGCGACCGGATTCGCAGATACGGTTAGAATCTGCTAAATAGATTGCGATAAGCGAGGCTGGTAGCGATGGAACTGATTGACGTTGCTGAAAAGATCAAGTTTTCCCAAGAGAAGATGCAGAAGCTCACCCTGTTTTCAACCGACGACGCGCTGGTTGACGTTTACTGTCTGCGCCCCGGCCAGCAGCAGAAGGCGCACAGCCACGACGACTTCGACAAGTTGTACTACGTGATCGCGGGCGAGGCGACAATCCAGATCGGCGGCGAGGAGCGAAAGGCCGGCCCTGGCCATCTGGCGTTGGCCCGGCGGGGTGTAGCCCACGGCGTCCGCAACGATAGCGCCGGCGACCTGACCTTGCTGGTCGTGATGACGCCGAAACCGGCGTTTGGGTGAGTGTTGTATCCTCTATCATCGGTATAGCTGGCAAGGTGAGGAGACCAATCGGCAATATGAGCCCCGCCCGACTCGTATTGGACCTGGCGCTGGGGATCACGCTGCTAGCGGCGATGGCGTGCGCCGGCCTGGCGGCGCCGGCGGTTGCCATATCGGCCGCGCTCCTTACTCCAATGCCGCCGGCGGTTTTTTCACCGACGGAAGAGCCAACCTCAACGGCCACCTTTACGGCATCGGCCACTGATTCTCCCACATTCACCTTGACGCCAACCGACACCGCGACTCCTACGTCCACCTCGACCAGCACGGCAACCGCCACCTCTACCGAGACCTTGTCGCCGACGGCAACGCTGACTTCCAGTCCAACCACCAGCCCGACGCCTTTGCCTAGGCCAGCCTCGACATCCACCCCTGCTCCGGCGCCAGCCCCACCTGGTTCAGGCTGGCGGGCGCCGATTCTGATGTATCACTACATCCGGGTGAACCCCGATCCCAACGACCGGCTCGGTTTCAACCTGAGCGTGCCGCCGGACGAGTTCGACCGGCAGATGCGCTATCTGGCCGAGAACGGCTATCAGACGGTCTCCTTTGACCAGATTTACGACCCGGGCCAGCCTTTGCCGAAGAAGCCGGTCTTGCTCACCTTCGACGATGGCTATGCCGATGCCTACACCGCCGCCTTCCCCATCCTGCAACGCTACGGCTTCAAGGCGACCTTTTACATCGTCACCTCATTTATCAACAAGCCGCGCTATCTGACAACTGACCAGATCCAACAGATGGCGGCAGCCGGCATGAGCTTTGGCTCCCATTCGATCTCGCACTCGATCTTGACCGATCTGTCGGCCGCGCGGGTGGAGAGCGAGGTGCGGCAGAGCCGGGTTGAGCTGGAACGGCTACTAGGACGGCCGGTGCTCGACTTCTGCTACCCTAGCGGGCGGGTGAACGCGGCCGTCCAGGCGGCAGTGAGCCGGGCCGGCTACCGTTCCGCCACCACCGTCAGTTACGGCGTGGCATCATCCACCGGCGACCAACTGCTGCTGCCGCGCTTTCGGGTTTACGGCGGGTTAAACCTGGCCGGCTTCGCCAACCTGGTCCGGGCCGGCCAGTAACCACCCTGAACGAATCACAGTAGGATCACGAAATTCGCCTGAATAGCGCCTGAAGAATCTTCCGATCACTCGGACTCGTTTAGCCATTTCCGTCATAATAGTCGGCGCCCTAAATCAGCTTGATGGAGGAATCGGCAGTGGGCAATCCGCAGATTTCACAGAATTCGTTGGAGTTTCGGGCCGGCGAGAGAATGCTGGCGCACGCTAGAGACCGCGAGTAAGTCTATGCCGCTCCCGGCTAGTAGCCCAGGCGCTGGCCGGTGAGGAGGTGGTGATTACCAGATCGGGCAAGGCTGTGGTCCGTCTGGTGCCCGTCCGGCAGGAACGCGTGCCGGGTCGTCTGGCGCAAGGGAAGATTCGTCTGGCTCCCGACTTCGAGACGCCCCTGCCAGAGGAAATCCTCAAGGCCTTTGAGCCTGAGTAGTGCGCTACTTGCTCGATACGCACACCTTTCTTTGGTGGATCATTGATGATCCCCAGCTTTCATCGAGGGTCAGGGCACTCATGCGGGGCGCCGATGCTGAAATCTTCTTCAGCGCCGCCTCGGCCTGGGAAATCTCCATCAAGGCTCAGTTGGGACGGATTGCGTTTCAGGGTGACCCGACGGACGTCATCCCTCAGCAGATCGCTGCCAACGGTTTCGTAAGCCTCCCAATCGAGGTCCGCCACACTCTCCAGGCGTATAAGCTTCCGTTGTTGCATCGGGACCCTTTTGACCGGATGCTGGTCGCCCAGGCCTTGCTTGAAGATCTGCCGCTGTTAACCACCGACCCGGCGATCACCCAGTACCCCGTGTCGTGCATCTGGTAGTCGAGCCGATGGACGCGAAGTCTAGTGACGAGACACTTGAGACACATTTCAATAGCCAGTTGGCACTAGCCAAAAAGTACTGCTTCTCGGGCAGGCCTTTCCCAACTTAGACTGCCTGAATAGCGCCTGAACAATCCTTCATATCGCTTAACTCGCCTCGCCGTTTCCCGCATAATAATCACTGTACAAAATTGCTTTCTGGAGGAATTGGCCGTGAGTAATCCGCAGATTTCGCAAATTTCATTGGAGTTCCGATCAGGTGAGACGCCGAGCGTGCGATACACCTCCGGCGCAACTGTCTATGACGAGGCATTGATCGGCGGCCGGCTGGTGGGACGCTACTGGTCGTGCGTCGGCCGGATCACGCCGGATTTTCATATCAACGTGCACGAGGTCTTTGGCCCGCGCGGCGAGCAGACCTTGCAGGAGTTGCCGGTCTGCTCCTTCTACCTGAACATTGACGGCCAGTCTTTGCACAACCGTTGGAACTGGGTCAACGCCTACGAGGTCCCGGACAAGGAAGGGTGCAAGCACGCCGTCATCGAGCTAGTCCACCAGGTGAGGCCGGTAGGCTTGAAGGTCCACACCCGGCTGGACGGCGGGCCATTTCTGATCC
>JBCLEL010000004.1:0-24040 GCA_038913435.1 Chloroflexota bacterium | reverse complement strand
CCCGTCAAAGGGGGCGCAAGCCCCCTCTGCACTCCCCGCCGGCCTTCAGGCCGCGTTCTAAGCGCCCGGACTTGAGTCCGGCGACGCAGCACAAACATTCCTGCCCACTCCTATGGGGGACACCCCACGTCCCCCGTCAAGGGCTTCGCCCTTGCAACCTTTATAGGGAAGAGACGCGGATGTTCATGTCCGGACGATCCAGGAAGCCAGGCACCAGCTTGGTGCCAAGCCCAGGCCCATCCGGCGGAGACATGTAGCCTCGATTGAATTTCGGAAGATTGGTGAGCACATCCGAGAACCATCCGTCTACGTAGCTGGCGCGGATGCCCTCCATGATCATCGCGTTTGGTTCGGCTATACAGAGGTGAGAGCTGGCGACAAAGGTGGCCGGCCCGGTCGCCTCGTGGGTTGCAAACGGCCGGTCGTGAAGCCGAGCCATCTGGGCAATGAAGTGAGCCTCGGTAATGCCACCGACCCAGCCGATGTCCATTATTAGGATGCCGGCCGCCTCCTTCTCTAGTATTTCATTGAAGATGGCGCGTCCGCACAGCGACTCCGAAATCGCTACCGGCAGTGGTGTCTTTCTGGCCAGCTCAGCGAAGGCGTCAATGTTGTCACGGCTTCTCAGCGGGTCTTCTATCCAGAGCGGGCGAATCTCCTGCAAGGCTTCGGCGATGCGTACAGCCGCTTGTAGGTACCAACCCCCGTGTAGCTCGACCGGCAGGTCCATCTTCATTCCCACCGCGTCTCTGACCTGACGGAAAGGCGCCATGCCCATGTCAATCTGCTCTGGCGTGATGTGCTGACCCTCGCTGCCGATCCGGTGCGGGTCGAACGGCCAGATTTTCATTGCCGTGATACCCATGTCCAGCAGCGACTTAGCCAATTCACCGGTGCGGCCTTGCTGTCGCCACATCATCTCGTCGAGGTCGTAAGGATTGTGGCGTATCCAGTTGACTGAGTAGTCGTTTGGATCGGGGGGCTGGAGGGCCGGCTGCCAATGGAATGGGTGGGTCGAGCCATGGCAGGTGTTGTACAGTCGGATGCTCTCGCGGGCAGGGCCGCCTAGCAACTCATGGATTGGCAGTCCGGTTGCCTGGCCGTATAGGTCCCAAAGAGCGGTGTCAATGGCGGACAGACCGTTGACCTGCCCGTTTTGCCGGCGGAAGTTCAATCGCTCGCGCAGTGTTCGATGGTGACGTTCAACGTGGCGCGGGTCCTTGCCTAGCAAATAAGGGGCCACAGTACCGTGGATGTACTCGATGGCCTCCGGTTCGTGGTAGCAGGTGTCCCCCAGCCCAATAAGCCCCTCGTCGGTATGAATCTGGATCCACAGCATTACACGATAGGTCGAACAGGTGATGGTCTCGATCTTGGTGATCTTCACTGGCCAGCTCCTCCATAAAATTGAGGGATTTGGCAAGGTGACTGTTCGGTGATCGATCAGCGCCAATCTAGCGTTTGGCGAAGCGCATGTCAAGCAGCGCGACGCCTATCGCGATCTACCAGGGCATCGTCCGCTTGGTGAAGCGCCGGCCAATCTCGACTATATCCGGGGACAATGCGACACCGACCCGGAGTCCTTCCTGGATGTAATCGGTCACATTGTTCTGATTCACCTGACCAGCGTAGGCAACGCCGGCTGCCCTGGCCGCCGCCACCACTCGTCGCCGGCTTTCCTCCATGATCGGAGGGTAGGGTGGCAGGTTGCCGCCGAGCGCTCCAAGCGAGAGGCTCATATCCAACGGCGCCCACTCGACAAAACCAACGCCCGGGACTTTCACATTTTCTTCGGCTTTCGCCAGGCCGCGCTTGTTCTCGATCTTTAAGGCCAATAAGATCTCACCTTCAGGATTCACCGGCCAAACATCCGCCTTCTGGAAGTACTCCTGAACTGATATGCCCCAAATCTTGCCGGCGGTATCCTGACCACCGCTGCCGCGCCGGCCCTCGTCAAGCCCTTGACCCACGCCGCTTTTGTAGTGTGGGTAGCGGGCTGCTTCGACAAACGCCTTTACCGCAGCCGGCGTGTCGGCGTGGCACAGCAGCAAGCCGTGGACGCCGGTCGCTAGAATCTGGTTGACCATCCAACTGTTTGCCCGCACGACATTCTCGTCAACGCCGCTGAATGGAGTCTCGACCAAGACCGCCGGCGTGCGGTGGCCGCTGCGCGTTGGCCCGCCGTCCGCCAGGCCGCACATAAAATCTCTTAGCCGAGTTATGTCGTAGGGTAGATGCTCCATAATGACCAGGATGATGTCAGCCCAGGTCTTGGCGGCTTTGACGCCTTCCTCGTAGTTATAGTCCTTCGGCCCGCCGACAAAGCCGGAATCCTCGGTCCCGATGTAATAGACAGGCTGCCCTTGCTGGAGCAGTTCGATGGCGCGGTTGATTCTAGGCACTTGTTCCCTCCATAGGTTGGCGAGTTAGCCAGCAGCTTAGCGTCCAATCGTAAACTCGCCGGCTGGCTAGGGTGCTCAGGATAACGTGCCGGTGGCGCGGTTGCAAATGGCGCTGACGAACGCTGATACCGCGAGTTGGAGATAATGGTAGGTGATAGAATTGCGGCGTTCAGTTTCGCCGGACCTCGCAGCGATAGCCAAGAAGGTGTCTGAGAGCGTCTCAAAATTATTGGAGGAGACTCATGCGGAAGAACATTCGGACCCCAGATGATTACATCATGCCCCAACAGGACTACTTCGAGAAACGGTTTGGGCATCGGGGACCGGCTACCCTGGAGGTCGGCCGGCTGACTATCGGTCCGCCCAGGTTCTACCAGGAGTTTCACGACAGCTACATCAGGTCGGTCGGGCTTCAGCTTTTTGAAGCTAACTACCTGCCGGCCGAACCAGGCAAAGGTCACAAGCACGACCACGAGGAACAAGCCTATTACGTCGTGCACAGCCGCGCCAACGTGAAGATGGGCGATTGCTACGCCGAGGTGGGGCCGGGCGGGATCACCTATATTCCGCCGGGGACCATCCACGGTTACAACAACGTGGGCGACGAACTGCTGACAATCCTGGACATTCACGCCTTCTTGTACGACGACCTCCCGCCAACCAAGCTCAAGCTATCCGAGATCGCAGTGCCGCCGGGCTATTCCAGCGAAATGCGTTCCGATGACGACCGGGAGGCCGCTTACTACGTGGTATCTGGTCTGGCGTCAGTCACGGTCGGGGATGAAGAGGCGACCATGGGACCGCGCGGCGCGGCCTACCTACCACGCGGCGTGACCCACGGCTTTCGCAACGCCGGCCGAGGGCTGCTAACTGTGGTTTTAATCGAAAACTGCGACGTGAAAGAGAAGGCCGGCTAGCGAGGGCATACACGACGTCATAGTCAGCATTGATCCGTAGCAGTGAGGACGTGAAACAGCCGGACGTGCGCGCCCTGCTGGAAGCGGCAGCCCGCCGGCGGGGTTGTAGGCCGGCGCTGTGACGCGGCGAATAGTCCTTGTCATCTAAAGAAAATCGCCACGCCAACGCAAGTGTTCATATTGACCGCCGGCGGCTCGAAAGAACCGCTCGTCGGCAGTCCATAGCTCGCAATTCAACGCCTCCGCCAGCGCCAGGTAGTGTGCGTCATAGACTGCATCTTGCCGAAGTATGTCCGCGAGTTCCAAAGCCCTCAAATGGATGCCTCGGGTTTCCCGCAATTCGATGCCTGACGAGAGGAGTCCTTCAAGCAGAGCGCGAGCAGCCTGCAACGACATCTCTTTTCGGACCACCCGCCGATGGAGGGCATTGGCCACTTCAACCGGCATAAGGTACGGGGCTACCGGCTGCGTTCCCGATTGCGCCCAGGAGAGAGCAAGCGTGTTAGCCTGATCTGATCTGACTTCGCTGACGAGCCACTTCACCGCAAGACTGGCCTCTACAACTACCAGGCCATTCACCGCCTGGCCATCCGGCTGGCGCGAGCCTCACGGATGAACTCAACCGAGTCGCCGGGGAGCGTGCGCCCTTGAAACACCTCGGTTCGGAGGGCGGCAAGGCGTTTGAGGGCTTCCTCACCGAAAGGCAACGTCTTTGCCCCAGTTTGCTCGTCCTCGGCCAGTTCCTTCTCAATTGCCGTCTGGCAATACTCGCGCATGCTCACGCCCTTCAAGGCGGCGATCACCTTCAGCCGGCGCTGCACCGGCGGGTCTAAGTCCAGCGTGAGGCGTTTCTTCGTGGTTTCCATGTCCACGCCTCCAGAATTAACATGCTACCAGTATAGCGTAAATACAGAAATACGTCTATGCAAGGCCCGACGTGCGCGTCCGGCTGGAAGCGGCGGCGCGCCGGCGGGGCTTGTAGGACGATCAAGTTCTGGACAATGTGTCGTTTGTGATACATCTATGATACAATTATGCAACGAGCCGGAAAATTTAAACAGGAGATAGCGATTGGCCGATGAAGTTAAGAGGTGCATCCGATGCCAACCGTGGCAACAGAAGGGCAGTTCCGGTTTGTCGTGTACTCCAGAGAGAACGGGTTTGAGCCTCCTCACGCGCACGTCTGGGCAGGCAACGAGGATGTCTGCCGGATCGAGCTTAACAGCGGAAGGTTCATGGACGAGCCGCCGCCGGGCGATTACCGGAGCATACTGCGAGCCTATCGCAAGCACGCCGAGATAATCAGGAAGACCTGGGACAATATTCACCGGAGATAGAAGGACAACATGGCTGCGGTGCTAGTCAAGAACGCGGAGCGTATGATGACCTCTGCTAGTCCGCTGGAAGAAGGTATTGAGATCGCCTTTGCCGACGGATGCAAGGGGATTATCCCCTTTGTCGCTACGCCAGAAATCGGGGGCCTATCCGATCTCGCCGAAATTGAGTTACCGAACCCTTACCAGGTGATCTTGCGGAACTCATCGGGCGAGGTCGTTGAACTGCCCTGGGACTTTGCCCGCCACTACTGCGATGCCGCCTACCAGCCGAGAGTGGAAGCCTTTGCCACCGAAGGCCGGCAGTCCATCGGCGCCCGCATCCGGCAACTCCGGGAGGCGGCCGGCCTGACGCAGGAAGAACTGGCCGCCGTTGCCGGCATCGCGCGGGTGACGCTGGTCCGCGTCGAAGGTGGAGATCAATCGCCACGCTACGAGACGTTAACCTCGCTAGCCAAGGCCCTCCGCCGGACAGTGGCCGACCTGCTGGTTGACGAGCCGCCGGCGTGAGGCCGGCCGCGCGACACGGGACGTGCGCGCCCGGCTGGAAGCGGCGGCCCGCCGGCGGGGGTTGTAGGGGCTGGCGCAGCCTGCCCATCAGTTGGATAAGATCAATACCATGGATATGCTAGTGAATGACAGATATGTGAGCCGTTGCGTTTTTTGCCGCCTAACGAATTGTCGAGGAGGATGCGAGGAATCACCGGGTTTCGCACCTCGTCGAAGGGCTTAGATCAGGTGAATAATCTCAAGATCGCCCCAGCTATCCCGGAGGTACTCCGCTACGAGGCGTCTATGACAATGATCCGGCTTATCTTCGCTACAAAGTAGGCAACTGTCGCTGATTACGTCCCGCGGAACCGTCTCCTCAATGCGCCGCTGCTTAATGAGTTCCAAGAACGCCCGCTCGTATGTGAGCCAATCCCCGTTGCGCTTCTTGTAGGCATCTAGCATTTCCTGAGTTGGCGCTAGTGCCGGCAAATGGGCGTATTCGACGCCGCATACCTCCCGCAAGAAGTACCGCAGGTCATCGCGCTTCGAGAAACCGGCCAGTTGAGATACGTTGTTAAGCCGAACGTCAACGACCCGCGTCGCTCCGGAGGCGCGGAGCGCGGAAAAAAAATCTTCTGCTGACTTCTTAGTGAAGCCAATAGTGAATACTTTCACTCCATCACACCCTGTGCCTCTCTACTGAGTTCCTCGTCCACATAGGCGATACGCTGCTCCTGTCGAGCGCACGCTTCCTCGATTGCCTCCTGCCTTGTACGGAACATGTCCTCTTGTTCTAGTCCATACATTGCCAGCAAACGCCATATAGCGTCGCCGTGCGGCTCCAGTTTCCCGTCTGGGAGGATATGCGAGACGCTCGCTCCAAGGCCTTCGAGTTCGCGCGCCACCAATAGCGAGCGATGACAAGCCAGTGGCTCACTTTCGGCACAGAGTAGGGCGATTCGTTGAGGCTGAGCTCCTTTCATAACACGCCTCAAACCACTCTGGAAAAGTTCCGTCTTTGCTAGCCTGCGGTATTGGATACGACCATTCTCGTAGCAGGACGGATCATTGGACCTCGCCCCGAGTTCCTGACCGAGAAAGATATACGTAATCCCTTCCGAACGGAGCGCTTGCCGCAACGGTTCCCTATTGAACTCGGGACGGTGCCGACTGTACGGAGCCGATCGGACGTCCGCGACGGCAGTCACCCCATTCATCTCAAGAAGTCTGATGAACTCCGCCAATGAATGATTGGAGTGCCCAATGGTCAGGATCGTCGGCGTTGTACCCGGCGTCACGCCTGTCCCTTCTGAGGCGTAATTATGGCCGCCACTAACTTGTAGCAGTAACCATCCTCATATGGCTCTCCGAGGCTCACCGTTATATAGCACTCACCGATCGGAAACTCACCATCGGCACCAGCAAGGTATTGTCCCTCGAGTACAGGATCAGTTACCCAGAGGCCGTAGTTGACTTCTCGGTACGTGAATCTGGCCTGAACGCGACGCTTCGGATTGCCAAACGCGGTGCCTGGGGCGAAAATGCCAAGCATGAGATCTTCAAGATGCAGAAGATAGAGCGAGCTACCCAACTGTGCTGCACTGGATAGTGGTACCCGATCGTGGAATCCGTTGCCACTACTAGATCCGTTTTCCCACAGCAAGGAAGGCTCATCTGCGAGGAGTTTCAAGTCGTTCCACCCGACACGTCCGGTGCGTTTCCAACGCTGACCCGAATCAAGTAACCAATTCTCGGGTTGATAAGGATTAGGTTTTGTGGAAAGCACAGGCACTTCTACGATATCTAGAACCTGAGGATCACTTCTGTCACGATATTGTCTCTCGTATTCGGAAACCGCCTCAGATGGCCGTGCGCTGACTGGGCGAACCCACGCCCAACGCCCGTCTGGGCCTAGCTCTTTGCCAGCCACGCACCTTTCAGAGAATTTGCGCGAGTTGGCAAGGCAGACGATCCGCTTCACCTGGGTCACTGCAATCTCCTGATTCCCACACGAACCGTGGTGCGGGGGTCGGTAGTCATGCATCTCCTGGGCCTTCGTTTGTCCATGTGCTCCCGACTCTCGCTAATTACTGTTTCAATGCGGCCCGATCACCCTTTCGTAGCCCATCAAGCTGTCTCTGCTGCCCATCAGGCGGTTAATGCGCCAATACAGGAGTCAATGCAATTATATATCTACTCGAACCAGGTCTCCCCCGGCGCGAGATGCTGGCGGATGACCTCCTCGTTCAGGTCGAAGCCCAGGCCCGGCCTGTCCGGCACCTTGGCGAAGCCGTCCTTTATTAGGGGCTTCTCGACGCCGGTCAGGGCGTCCTCCCACCAGGGAAAGCCGTCGGTGAGATGGAACTCGAAGGCGATGTAGTTTCGTGGCATCACCGCGCCAACGTGCAGGTTGGCCATAAATGCGATGGCGAAGTTGGCGTTGTGGGGAGCGATCTGGATGCCGTGCAGGTCGGCAAACTCGGCGAGCCACTTGAGCTCGGCCAGACCGCCGCAATGGTGCAGGTCCGGCGCGACGATGTCCACCGCCTGCTGGTCTAGGAGGTCGCGAAAGCCGGTGCGCAGGTAGCCGTTCTCGCCGGCCAGAATCGGCGTGCTGGTGCTCTCGCTCAGCAATCGGAATGCGGTGGGGTCAAAGAAGTGGTTATCAGCGCCTTGCAGCAGGTCCTCGATCCAGACGAGGTTGTATGGCTCCAGCGCCTTCGCTAGCACCATCGAGGCTTGCAGGCTCTGGGCCGGGCCGGCGTCAATCGCCAAACCGATCTCGTCGCCCAGCACGCCCTTCAACGCCTCGACGATTGCGATCTCGGCCTTCAGTCCCTTTTCGGTTGCGTGGCCCTGGTAGGGATAGGCCTGGTTCTCCTCGTAGATTCCGCCCGGCACGTGCCAGAGGTGCGGGCCGTGCAAGCCAATGTCGTACTTGTGGATGGTGAAGCCGTCGCGCAGCGCCAGGCGCCGGCGGGCCTTCTCAGCGTAGGCTTCTGGTCGGTATCGGGAGGAGCGGTCGTTCGGATCAAGCTGGACGCCGGAGCCAGAGTCAACGTAGATGCGTATGCGGTCGCGTATCTTGCCGCCGAGCAGCTTGTAGACCGGCAGGCCGGCCGCCTTGCCGGCGATGTCCCAACAGGCGCACTCGATGGCGCTGGCGGCGTTGCCGAGCTGGCCGAAACCGCCCATGTGCCGAATCTGGATCATAATGTTTTCGACGTTGGTAGGGTCGAGGCCGACGACGTGCCGCTTGAAGAACTGGATGTACTCCTTAGGCACCGGCCCCCTGGCACCCCAGGACGCCTCGCCGTAGCCATAAAGCCCCTCGTCGGTGTCAACCCGCACCAGCTTGTAGTGGCCGCCTTCCAGGGTGATGACCTTGATGTCAACGATTTTCACCTTCTATCTCCTTGCCTGACCTGTGGACGGATCTAATGGGCAGGGCGTTCAGCCGAACGCCCCTACGATTGACGCATTTACTCGAAATAGGTCTCGCCGGGTGGCAGCTTCTGGCGAACGACCTCCTCATTCAGCTCGAAGCCGAAACCAGGCTTGTCGGAGACGATTCCGAAGCCGTCGCGTATCAGCGGTCGGTCAACGCCGGCCAGGATGCTGTCCCAGTTGGGATCCTCGGCCTGATGGAACTCGAAGGCGATGTAGTTCCTGGGCATAACCGCCGCAACATGCAGGTTCGCCACGAATGACACCGCGTGATTCGCGTTATGGGGGGCGCAAAGGATGTTGTATAGATCGGCGTGTTCGGCAACCCACTTCGACTCGGCCGGCCCGCCAACGTCTTGAATATCCGGCGACACCACGTCCACCGCGTGCCTTTCGATAAGCTCGCGGTAGCCGTGTCTCGAGTAAATCTGCTCGCCGGTCAGAATCGGGGTGGTGGTGCTTGCGCTGAGGAGACGGTACGCCTCGACGTTCACGTGTGGTATATCAGCGCCTTCAAACGGGTCTTCAAGCCAGGCCAGGTTATATGGCTCTAATGCCTTGGCGAGGGTCATGATGGCGGAGAGGCTTTGGCCGGGACCACAATCTATCGCCAGTCCTATCTCGTCACCCAGCACTCCCTTGAGCGCCTCGACGATTGCAACCTGGGACTTGAGTCCTTTCTCGGTGGCGTGACCCTGATAGGGGTAGGACAGATTCGTCTCCCAAACCATGCCCGGCACCGTCTTGAAGTGCTGGCCGTGGAAGCCGATGTCGAACTTCATTACGGTGTAGCCGTCCCGCATTGCCTTCCGCCGGCGGGCTTTCTCAGCATAGGCTTCGGGGGTGTAACGCGAGGTCGGGTCTTTCGGGTCCAGGAGCACGCCACCGCCAGTGTCGCAGTAAATGCGAACCCGGTCTCTGATCTTGCCGCCGAGCAGCTTGTACACCGGTAGGCCGGCCGCCTTGCCGGCAATGTCCCACAGAGCCGTTGCCACCGCGCTGACCGACACGCCCATGTGGGCGTTGCCGCCCATGTGCCGGATCTGGATCATCACTTCTTCGACATTAGTTGGATCGTGCCCCAAGATCATCGGCTTCAGCGCCAATATGAAGTCGCGCGGGACCGGGCCTTTTGCCCCCCAGTTGGCTTCACCGTAACCGTGGATGCCCTCGTCGGTATCCACTCGGACGATCTTGCTGCCGTCAATCGTGATCGCGCGTAGGTCGGTGATCTTCAACTGATGCCCTCCACTACTAATTCTTGTTCTGACTAAACATGCACATGCCTGGGAGCGCCGGCGTCTCGCCCGCCCTCGTTGCCCGATCCTACCCAGGTTGCACTACTATACGCCCAATCTTCCGGTCGCTGCACCAACCCTGCCTTGACCGGATTTTCGTGAATGTACCTTGTCGCGCTTGCCAGATGACGTTCGTTACGAATGACACGGTCAAAGTATTCCGGCTGCCAGAAGCGACCAGTCCGCCCTAGCAGCTTGTTTGCTGCCTTAGCACTGAACTATTTCCACGCTTGGGAAACGTCCGACAACTCATGGCCAGGTAAGGTTTCTATCAGTGCGTGAACGTGATTTGGCATCACCACCCAGGCCAATAGGTGATAGCGTATGCCATCAAAATGCAAGAGAGCAGTTTCGACAAGTCGGGCTATTCGTGTGTCTCGCAAGTAACATCCGCCGTTCCCAGCGTCTAAGTACGCTTCCAACCGTTGTCGGCGTTCAGCATCCTTCGGCCTATTCGAGTCACGGTCTAATGCTGCTAACACAGCGACCGGTAAGGCGTCTGCTAATCTAAAGGTAACCATCTGAACCAGTCCGGGTTGGTCGAAATGTGGGAGATAGCCGCGAGAACGCCAACCACTTCGGACGGGGGCGGGCGGGACGCCCGCGCTCCCAGGGTTAATTCCCTGTTCTCCATTCGATAGATTTGTTGGTAGTTGCAACATCCATCTAACCGCAGGTCGAGTACATCGCATTTTCCCGGATAACAGCTTCGACGATTCTGATGGTAGGATCCATGACCTAAACCTCCCTATCCAATGCGAGCCGACCGTTATTCCATTTTTCTTATCCAATGGTCCTCGAAGAAGTCGCGCGGTTGCCAGTTCAATAGCCTTTTCGCCTTTTCGTTGCGGTACTTACCATGCGGAACATCGGTCATGATGTGAAAAACATCGTAAGGCTTCGGAAAACCGGGCGCATGCAACGCCTGCCGGATCGCCAACGCGCCATCCTGCCAGGACACTTTGTAGTAGAAGTCCCGGTAGTTCCAATCATCGGACGTCGTCGCGCCGGGCTGAGTTGGCAGGCCAAATAAGAGAGCCGGTACCTCCAGGTCGTACTCCTCGGCAAAGATGCGGCAGATCTCCTGGCCGAGAAACTTGGTGACGAAATACAGGCTGTTGGCCGGTCGTACCGGCACTTCTTCAGAGATGTTGAAGTCGTACCAGTAGTTGACCGGGTCATCCACAAAAGTCTCGCGTGGCCCGGTGTGCACAACTCGACGGATGCCGCAGGCTACCGCCGCCTTCATAATGTTGTAAGCGCCCAGCATATTGACTCGAAACGCTTCGACCGGATGGGGACGCAGCACCGTGCAATTGACAATCGCCTCCATCCCCTGCGCCGCCTTCAACGTCTGTTCGGGGTCTGTCACGTCAACCACCCTCATCTCGTGTGGGATATCGAGGAGACGTGGTAATGGCGAGCCCGGTCGCTGCGGCTTGTTTTCGGCGATGATGTCGGCGATTGCACGGATGTCGGCCAGCCGGAGCAGGTGATCGTGCTTCAAGACCTCGGTCGTGGCGGAACCAAGCGGCCCACCGGCGCCGTAGATGACTACCCGCCGGGCAGCGCCACCGACCCGGCCGGTGAACCTCGGCTTCTCAGGGCGCTTGATCGGCTCAATTGGAAGGCTGGCGGCGCTGGTCACGTCGCGGCGCGGCGCGTAGCCAAACTCCGCCCGCCCGGCCCTTGCCAGCGCGAATCTGGAACGCCGGCCGCCGCCTGGAATGTGGAATACCCACCAGCCGGTCGGCGAGGCATTCTCACCAGGCTCAAACGCTAACGCCCGTTCCACTGCCTGAACCGCATCGTCAATGTGCAGCCAGCGGGGGTCAGCCGGCCGCCGGCGAAGGTCCTCGTCGTCTACGATTGTCCCTAGGCGCAAGGCGATGCCCTTGACCGGTTGGGCCCGCGATAGCTCCAGGACGGTAAGTTCGGCCAGATAATTAGCCAGGTCTTCGACATCGGTTGTCGGTCGCGGCGCCCACTGTTCGGTGACCCAGTATTCAACCGGGTACTGCTCGAAGATTCGCAGCGAACTCAAAAGGATAAACCGCGACGCCTTTGAAGTCGTGAGCAGGTTATAGACGCCACGGGTGGCGCCGTCGAGCCGGTCGATGTCGGAGTCAGAGGAGATCGGCGACTGAACGTCATAAATAATCGCGTCGCAGCCCGTCACGCACTCGGCGGCAAAGTCACGGTCACGTGGGTCGCCCTCGTGGGTAACTTTGGCCCGCCCTTTGCCTGATGGCAGGTCGGTGGTCACAACATCATGGTCTTTTGAGAGCGCCTTTACCAGGGCTTGGCCGAGCTTGCCGCCTGCGCCGGTTACCAGTATGCGCATTATGTCCTCCTGATGCGGTAGGGGCGACCGGCCGGGTCGTCCCTACTCAGATACCTTGATCGTTAAATCCGAGCGTTTGAGAAAATCAGGTTGTAGCTTGGTGCCCAGGCCCGGCCCGCTTGGCGCGGCGAGGTAGCCGTCTTTCATATCGGGTATCTCGGTGACGATCTCGGAGTAGAAACCGCCATCCCAGAACCCTCGAACGCTCTCCTGGATCATCGCGTTTGCCATTGCCATACACAGATGGGTGTCAACAGCGAAAACGACCGGGCCGGCGCAATCGTGCATCGTGCAAGGCCGGTGGTAAGTCTCGGCCATATTGCAGATGCGGCGGGCCTCGGTGATGCCGCCGGCGAACACCGGCTCAATCATGACGATGCCGACGGCGTTTCTCTCCAGCAACTCCCGGAAGGCGTAGCGACCGCCCAGCGACTCAGAGGCTAACAGTGGAATGTGGGTCCGGCGGGCAAACTCGGCCAGCTCGTCAACGTTGTCCACCGGCATCGGGTCTTCAAACCACATCGGCTGGTACTCTTCGACGGCATGGGCGATGCGGATGGCGGCCGGCAAGCTCCATCGCAAGTGCATCTCCAGCGCGATGTCCATCTCCAGGCCGACTGCGTTGCGTATGTCGCGGAATACCTGGACTCCCTGGTCCAACTGGGTCGGCGTGATGTGCTGGCCCCACGACCGCCCACCTATATGATCGAACGGTGGGCTGGCGTACGAATCGAAAGGCCAAATCTTCATTGCCGTGATGCCCATATCAAGCAATGACTGGGCCAGTTCGCCGGCCCGGCCTTCATGCCAAGCCTTATAGTCATCTGGGTAACGTCCACCGCCTACGCAGGTGTTGTAGGCGCGGATCCGGTCGCGCACCGGCCCGCCAAGTAGCCGGTAGATGGGCAGCCCCACGCTCTGGCCGAAGATGTCCCAAAGAGCGATGTCAATGGCGGAGAGGCCACGCAGTTCAGCGCCAATCGCCCGGTGTCCCATACCGCCAAGCGCGGATATTCGGCTGAGGGTGGTAAAGTGGCGCTCGATTTCAGTGGGGTCCTGCCCAAGCAGTTGCGGCGCCACGTTCTCATGGATGTAACCGATCACCGGATCGTTTGGGCTGATGGTCTCGCCCAGTCCGATGATGCCCTCATCGGTGTATATCTGCACCCAGGTGTAGTGGACAAAGGCCGAGCATTTCAGAGTCTCGATGCGTGTGATTTTCACCGATTGTGTTCCTCCACAAACTCAGATCGCCAGGCCCCGCCCCCTACGGGCAGGCTCGTCACGGTTAGCGTTCGGTGAAATTGGCTGAATTGAGCGGTTATCGGGCCAACCTGCCCGCCGGACTCGCCTAGTCGGTCACGACGGCGCTGATGTTGGCTACGATTAACGTATCGTTGCCGACGTTCTTAAACCCGTGCGGCGTGTTCGGAGGCATATGTGATGAGCCACCAGGGCCAACGACCGCCTCCTCATCGGCAACTTTAATCCGAGCCTGACCGGTGAAGACGTAGTATATCTGCTCCAGGTTGGGGTGCGAGTGGGTTTTGTGTTCAAAGCCCGGCGGGTACTGATGGATCGCGCAAACTAGCCGATTAGCGAAGAAATTGCCCAGGTTCATATCCCCATGTATCTTGGGGACTCCGACGACGACGGTGGTTTTCGCCCCATCTTCGCTCCGTTCGATGGGGTTGTTTTCGGCTGGGGTATGGATGTATTTCAATGCGACTCTCCTCACATCAGATTTCTGGCTGTGTCCGCCATAAGTCAGGCTGAACCTGATCCTGACTACAGCAGTGGTCAGAAACATTGAGCTATGCGATGTAGATGGTTCGCTCGTCACTGCCATACATAGGGGGTTGTAGCGCAGGGGCTTGACCCCTGCGGTCTGGGCGGCGGGGCACAAGGCCCCGCGCTACGATAACTACAACAGACGGTAGAAACATCAAGTTATGCGGCTCAATCCTTCAGCCGAAGGACGCTCATTGCTGTAGACCGAGTTAACCGGCGCGACCGGGTACCAGCTTGCGAAGCATCCTATGCTCAGTTCATGCGCCTGTCAACCGGAAGATAGCCGGCCGCCGCGAACAGTCCAACCCGGTTCTGAATCGTCCCGCTCGAAGACCAGATATGGCCTGTGCAAGTAGTAGCTTGTGTTGTAGGAGCGCAAACCTGTCTGGTGGTCTATCGCCATCTCCGGTATGGGGTGTCTGTCTGAGTGGGCATGTCCGTGCAAATGCAATCTCACCTGATGTTTCCCCAATATGTCGCCAAGCTGCTTGCTGCCCCAGTAAGCGGCGAAAAAGTCCCAATCTGTGTTCGTCGGGTAGGGCAGGCTGCCCTGCAACGCTGCCATATGCGTGACAGCAATCGGTTCCAACTCTCTTGGCAATTGTTTGAGATCATAGTCGAGTTTCTGCGTCAGCATCGCGCTTACCTCTTGGTCGGCCATTTCCCATCGGGCCGATTCTACGTCCGACCAGACTAAATCCCCGTAGCGTTTTGATGCAAACTGCTCCGCTGACCATCGGGAGTCGCCGAACGAGTAGTCGTACCAACCGCCGACGCCACAGATGAAAAGGTCACCGAGTAACAATGGGCCTTTGTCAAGGGGATGTAGTCCGGCCTGGCGCGCGAGATCGCAGAAAGAATCCAGGGCTTCCCAGCTATTGGCCGGCGCGGAGACCCCGGTTGGAACCAAAATGTCGTGGTTGCCGAACACCAGACCGACCGGGCAGTCGAGCCGGGCCAAAGCGGAGAATACGAGCGTCAGCGTATCAGTCTGATGTAAATTGACAAAATCGCCCAGAACCAGAATAAAGTCTGGCTGGGCGGCAGCGATTGAATCTGTCAAGTGCCGGAGATTCTCGGCATCATAGACTCGCTCGCCGAAGTGCCAATCGGCGCTGACAACAAATCTAGCCTTACGCTGGTTAGTCGTGACCGGGGTTGGGGACATATCTACGCAACGTTTTATCTTAATCCGGCTAGGCTCCCTACCAGGGAGCCTCCTACGAGTATAAACCAAACGACGTTTGAGGAGATTGTCGGCGCTCAATTTCTATACGCCCATCCATGACTCACCGAGAGCGAAGATGACCGTTAGAGTCGAACCGGGTTTTGCCCCGGTCGCCTCAGCTTTCCTGCGGAGCGGACTCCCGCGGGTTGTTGCCAATCGCCTATAATGACGAAATCTGTTTACTCATCGCTTGACCACGCCGACCAGAATTGGCCGCTCCTTATACCTGCTCGGCAAAATCAGGTGAGTCCGAAATTGCCTTCAACTGCTATTCGGGGAGACAACAAGAAGTGAAGATCTCAGGCTATGACTACTCGTTCGACCGGCTGATTGCCAACGGACAACTGGACGTTGTCGGAGCAATACGCTACCTGCGAGAACTCGGTGTTGATGCCATCGAAATCACTGATACATACCTGAATGATGAGAAAATCCCTGCGGTCAAGTCGGCCCTTACCGAAGCGGGGATGGCGGTCTCGTCGTATGGCGTCGTTTGCGATGTCGTCACTCAGGACCCGGCCGAGCGCCGGGCGCGAGTTGCCGATTTCCACCGGCGACTAGCGAGAGCAGTTGCTCTAGGCGCGAAGTACGCCGGCGTCATCCCTGGTTGGCCCAGAGAAGGCATCCCCCACAGTGATATGCGCGAATGGTTCATCGAGGCGCTCAGAGATAGCGTGGGCTACGCTTCAGGTCTCGGCCTCAAGTTGAACATTCCAAATGTCGGCTGGCAGCCGGCGGTCTATGGGGCTAGCGATCACATTCTCGCCTTCCGCAAGGCGGTTGGCCCGCCGTTAGGTGTGACCTATGATGTCGGAAACTATCTGCTGGTTGGCGAAGACTCGCTGGAAGCGATGGACCGGGTTGCTCAACATATAGTTCACGTCCATTTCAAAGACTGGGAGATCGTGCCGGCGAACTCAGCGAACCTTGACGGCGCCTGGCCCGGATCAGACAGCCGACTCTACCGTGGCGTGGCGTTGGGTGACGGTATAGTCAATCTGAAAGGCGCCGTCGCCAGGCTGTGGAAGCTCGACTATCAGGGCTACATATCATTTGAATACGAAGGCATTGGCGATCCATACGTGGCTACCCGTCGGGGATTTGCTTATCTGCGCTCGTTGCTGGGCAACCACGCCGGCTAGGGCCTGAATTGTCATAGCTTCATAGACTGCTGCATAAATAAAACTGCCATTAAAATAGCGCAACACGTCGCCGGACTGAAGTCCGGGCGCTTGTTGAGCGGGCTGAAGCCCGACTAGGGGGTGTGCAGAGGGGGCGAAGCCCCCTTTGACGGGGAATTTGGGGGTGTCCCCCACTACATTTCCCCCTTCTCCTCGCAGGAGAAGGGGGCCAGGGGGATGAGGTGTTGGTTAATTCACAATCAGCCAGGGCAGCGCCTGGGGCGCTGGGTTGGCTTGAGAGCAGAGAACGAAAAGACCCTGGACGCCCACCCACTTTTGCTGAATTACGCAGCAGTCTCAGCTTCATAGAAAGGGATCATGAAGATCGCAGTTATGACCTACTCGTTCGCCCGTCTGTTGGCATCGGACGAACTGGACACGGCTATGATCGTTCGCGGTCTGAGAGAGCTTGGCGTCAGCGCCGTCGAAATATCGGACAATTACCTAGATGGTGAGGACCTACCAAGGATCCAGGCCGCCTTGACCGAGGCCGGCGTTGAGGTCGCTTGCTATGACGTTTATTGCGACTTCATTACGCCGGATCGCGCGATTCGCCGGACCCAAGTCGCCAAAGTCCAGACCGGCTTGGAGCGGGCAGCGCGCCTCGGTGCGAATCAGGTCATGATTGTGCCCGGCTGGATCACCGATGATACGTCGCCGGCGGTCGCGCGAGAACGGATCATCGAAGGGTTAAAAGAGTGTATGCCATTCGCACGGCGTCTTGGCGTCAGGCCGGCTATCGAAAATCTTGGCTTCCAATGGACGGTCTATGGTCGGAGCGATCATCTCAACGCCATCTGCGAGGCCGTCGGACCGCCGTTGAGCGTGACCTACGATGTTGGCAATTTTGTCTTCGCCGGCGAGGACTCTATGCAAGCGTTGGACCGGGTTGCCGCGCGGATCAGCCACGTCCACTTCAAGGACTGGCAAGTGATCCCGGCGCCTGCGGAGCGGGTGGAGGGCGAGCTAAACGGGGCCGACGGCCGGCGCTACCTCGGAGCGGCGCTAGGCGAAGGGGTTGTCAATCTCAAAGGAGCAACCGCTAAACTACGGCAACTTGGCTACCAGGGCTACGTTTCTGTCGAATATGAGGGCCTAGAGAATCCCTGGGAGGCAATGCGTCGCGGCGTGATGTATTGCCGGTCGTTGCTCTAATTGGTGTTAACTCAAACGAGGTCTTAGGCTATGCTAGGCGGACTCTAAGGGGGTGTGTGAGAAACGGGTCTGCGTCGCCGGACTCAAGTCCGGGCGCTTGGCGAGCGGCCTAAAGGCCGGCCAGGGGTGTGCCGAGGGGCGCAAGCCCCTTGGCCGGGGGCTGGGGTGTCCCCCAGCCGAAATTCCCCTTCTCCCGGGCCCGGGAGAAGGGGATCAAGGGGATGAGGGCCGTAGCCGGCTCGGGTGTATGGCTCCACACACCCTCTAAGACCTCGTCTGAGAACCACTAGGCGGGATGAAGAGTTGAGACCTCTACCGGGGACCGAACGAGTACAATCGCCACCTACGTGTTGCATCATAACTAGAGATTACCGAACTGGTATCGTTGCCTCAATTGGAAACCTTACCCAACTGATGTGTCGGAATGGGCGTAGCCTCTTTTCTTAAAGTTTCGGGGGGTGGGGAGGAGCGCTCACGTAGTTCCCATAGAGCCTCGATCTCCACTTCGATCTGCCGGCGTACAGCGCAGGGCAGAAACATTGAGCTTTGTAGCGCAGGGGCTTGTCCCCTGCGGGAGGACGGGCGGGGCACAAGGCCCCGCGCTACTGTTACTATCGCAACCAGCAGTAAAGTTGAACAATGCGGCTCAATTATTATGCTCAATGCTGTAGGGGCGCGCCGACGTGTGCGCCCTGAAGCTCTAGTAAGTACGCACCTTCTTATCGCCGAGCGAGGCCCGGTTCAGCTCCGGCTCCAACGCCTTTGGGAAGGTGATCGTGTTTGTATCACCGTCGCTGATGTAGCGTTCTTCCGGATTTTTCTCGAATCGGCCGAACACCCGGTCCAGCTCGTCTTTGATTGCCTGCACCCGCGGGGTATAGTAGGGATCGTAGCTCCGGTGATTTGGCGCCGGCGCCGGGTCGGCGCCAACCTGTAGCATCATCTCGTGTCGGTAGCTCACTCCCTTGTCAATGCCAGCTTTGGCCCACTCGACGTTCTTGGGATACTCGCCGAGCGGCATGGTGAGCACGCGCAGCTTGTAGCCGGGCACTAGCTTATCTATCGCTTCCTGTGCCCGGCCCAGTTGCTCGGCTACCTCTGCTTTCGAGAGTAGGGCGAGGTTCATGTGCCAGAAAGTATGGCTGGCCAGGACATGACCTCGTTCGACCAGGTAGTTCAGCTTCTCTCTGGCTAGCTCCGGCTGACCAAATAGGTCATTTGGCGCCTCGGCGCCAGGGAGCACACTGAACGTCAACGACCGCCCGAAGTCTGGATGCTCCTTGACGAACTGCTCTAAAATACCCACTGCCGTTTTGGGGTCAGCCATCCATTCGCCGTTCGGCCCCTTGACAAGCTGGAATTGCGAGCGATTCGAGTCGTCGAACGTGATGATGACAGGCGTATAGCCGGCGGGCACGGCGATATTGTTGTCCAGGTAGTCGAGGATGCTGATGAGCCGGTATCCCCGCTCATACAACATTTCCAGGTCTCGGCGAAAATTAGCGCGGGGCCGGGTCCAGCGTTCCTCTTGGTCTCCGATGATATGGTATTCGAGGATGACTATCTCGCCCAACTCGTTGGGTTTCACACCAGCCGGCAGGGTGGCCGTCAGAGGCGCCGGTTGCTGGGTCGGACTGGTTGCGACTGTCAAAGATGAAGTTGGACTGCTGGCAACTAATTCTACCGGCATGGGACTGGCGGTTGGCATAGACGTAGTGGCGGTGACGGCGGTTGGAGATGATGTTTCAACGACCACCTCATTCGGCGGGGCGGCGCTAGCCTCCTGATCGCTGGTAAACTGTTGAGCCAGGCTGATTACACCAACTGTCAGGGCAGCTATTGATAGAAGCGCCAGGCCGGCGGTGATCAGATATGATCGGAGTTGCGGCCACTGGGGGGAGTTATCTCTCTGCAAAAACCAGCCTCTCGCTTCCCAAATGACAAGTTTCTAATACGCTATGCACTAGCGGCTTGCTTACGGATGGATTATAGGGATATTCTGTAGGGCGACGTTGATCGAGGTATTGATGTGTCATTGTTCTATAGACTGTCATGATAACTGACTGGCCTAAACGGTGAAAAGCCTTGACCAGAGGATAGCCTGGTTTTCCAATTCACTAATGTTGTTGTCTTGCTAGTGTTAACTCAAACGAGGTCTTAGGCTATGCTAGGCGGACTCTAAAGGGTGCAGGGGCGAAGCCATTGACGGGGGATGTGGGGGTTTTGTCCCCCACTAATCATTTCCCCTTCTCCTGCGAGGAGAAGGGGTCAGGGGATGAGGTGTCCTTCACTCGTGAAGGATCAGGCCAAACAGCTAGGGGTGTAGGGGCGTATGGCCATATGCCCCTACTTGAACCGGTATTCCCGAAAATGTCGTCTGATTATGCACTAGTAAATGTAGGCTGTCGTTTGCGGCTTGCTCACGGCAATCGCCTCAGGCGACTGCCCTACATATCGTCCCTATGAATGTGTTTGAAAAGCGGGTCTGCGTCGCCGGACTCAAGTCCGGGCGCTTGGCGAGGGGACTAAAGGCTGGCCAAGGGGAGTGCAGAGGTCGCCGCAGGCGACCTTTGCCGAGGGTCTGGGGGTGTCCCCCAGCAGGAATTCCCCTTCTCCCGCGCACGGGAGAAGGGGACGAAGGGGATGAGGGCCGTAACCGGCTCATGTGTTTATCTTTTCATACACCACTCTAATGAGATGTGGGGCGGACGGGTCGAAGACTCGACTCTGGCGAGCTTGGCAGGCGTTTCGGAACGACTGATGTGTGAGCAATAAAAGCCCTAAGAGGATACACGGTTATTGGGAACTCTAAAGTACCCTACAAAGAGATGGCCACTCGGTAGAGCAGCCAGACTACAACCGATTCTGCTGGCGGCGACGGCGCTAGTGATGGCGGTGGCAATGGTATCGTGCACTTTCCAGCGGTATGGCATAACGGCAAGCGCGGCGGACGAAACGCCAACGCCGGCCTTGCCTGCAGCAGATTTCGAGGTTAAGGGGCGCATCTACTTTGTCCAGGGCGATCACATCTGGCGCTGGTCGGGCGGCTCCGCACAACAGTTTAGCAAGGACGCCAAGTACGAAAGCCCCCGCTTGTCGCCGGACGGTCGCAGCCTGGCCGCTGTCCAGATGGGAACCAACCACTCTGACCTGGTGCTCCTGAACAGCAACGGCCAGCGGACCAAGCAGTTGACGGACAACTGGTCGCATACCAGTGTGCAAGATTCAGCCTGGGCGCGGTCGCCGGCCTGGTCGCCGGACGGCAAATCAATAGCCTTTGTCTCCGATCTGCGCCGCTACGACATGTCAATCTGGCAAGTGCCAGCCGATGGCGGCACGGCGAGATTGATCTTCGGATTTGTTGTAGGGTCAGGTGGCGGTGATACCCCTACCTGGTCGCCCGATGGAAAGAAGTTAGCCTTCACCGGCACCGCCGGCGAGGTTACCCAGATATACATCATTGATCTGGTGACTGGTCAATGGCGTACGATCACCAACCTGCCGGACGGGGCTTACGACCCGGCTTGGTCGCCGAGTGGGGATTACGTAGCTTACGTAGCGCGTGAGGGGCGCGACCACAACATCTGGATCGCCAGGCCGGACGGTTCAGGAGCGCGACGGGTGATCGCCGGCGGGTTGAACCGGGCACCGACCTGGTCGGCCAATGACGATCTGCTGACTTATCTTCGACTGGAAGGCGCTGGCTTTGACCTGTTCGCCGCCAGAGTCTTCAATAGCGGCAAGCTGGCTATCAGTCAGCCGCGACGGTTGACCAACGGTATGAATATTGTCGCTAGTTCCGGCCTGTCCTGGAGGATTTGACCGATGAGCGTTTCGCAGGCGATCAATCTGGAGAACAGTCCCGAAGCTGCCCGCTATCAGACGCCGGCCTGGGAAGAGGTCTTACTGCACGATCATCCGTCGGTCCATCGGCGAATACAGCTGGTGGAGGCAAGCGGTTGAACAGAGAGCGCCGCCTTCCGCGTTTCGGGGCGAAGCACCTGTTGTTGGCCGCGCTGGTTGCGGTGGTAGCGATGGTTGCCTTCTCCTTTGGCCGGATGATGTGGACCGGCTTCGAGCTAAAGCAGCGGGCCGAGGAGAGCCGGCGGCAGATCGGCTTGCTCGACGCCGAATATCGGAAGTTGCAAGCCGAGATCGAGTACCTCAAGACCGATCAGGCGGTTGAAGAGCTGGCCCGCGAGAAGCTGGGCTGGGCCAAGCCGGGCGATACGGTGCTGATCGTGGCCTCGCATGAGAGCGAGCCAGCGCCGCCGGCCAATGTCAGCCCGAGAGCGCGCCCGGCCAGCCCAATCCCGAACTGGCGCAAGTGGTGGAAGGCGTTGATCGGCAGTCCGGCTGGGGACGCACCATAAGGCGTCGCGCAGTCAGGTGATATACTCGATGCCAGTTGGCCAGGGGGAGCGCGTCAATGTCACTGCCATCTGATCGCCAAGCAGCCATAGAAATCTTCTTCGCCTACTCTCACAAGGATGAAGAGCTACGTGACGAGCTTGAGAAACACCTAAGTGTATTGAAGCGTAGCGCGTTGATAAAGACGTGGCACGACCGCAAGATTAGCCCGGGATGGGAATTGCATCGTGAACTCGACAAGCACTTGAACACGGCTCATCTCATCCTGCTGATGATTAGTTCCGATTTCTTAGCTTCGGATTATTGCTACGACGTTGAGATGAAGCGAGCCATACAGCGGTGGTCAGAAATATTGATTTATGCGGCATAGACTGTTCGCTCACCACTGCCCATACATAAGGAGTATGTAGCGCAGGGGCTTGTCCCCTGCTTCTGGGCGGCGGGGCACAAGGCCCCGCGCTACGATAACTGCGCCAGAGGGCAGAGACATCGAGATACACGACTCAATAATTACGCTCATCGCTGTAGAACGACACGAAGCCGGCGAATCCCGTGTGATCCCGGTAATCCTTCGCCCAACCGACAACTGGCAATCCTCTCCGTTCGGGAAGCTCCTAGCACTTCCCACGAATGGGAACGCTGTGACCCTTTGGCAAAACCGTGACGAAGCGCTCGCTGATGTAGCAAAGGGCATACGGAAGGCGGTAGAAGAACTAACTCCCTTAACCGGCCCATTGTCGCCGGCCGGCGCGACGACGAATGTAGCAAAGGGCATACGAAAGGCGGTAGAAGAACCAACTCCCTTAACCGGCCCATTGTCGCCGGCCGGCGCGACGACGGTGGGCCAGGGAATAACGCCCGGAAGGCTGCCGCCGGTCTGGAACGTCCCCCACAACCGCAACCTGAACTTCACCGGCCGGGAAAGCTATCTGTCCGATCTCCACGTTGCGTTGGCAAGCAGGCAGGCCGCCGTCGTGACCCAAGCCATCAGCGGCCTGGGCGGTGTCGGTAAGACGCAGTTGGCGGCCGAGTATGCATACCGTCACGCTGCTGACTACCGTATCGTCTGGTGGGTGCGGGCGGAAGAGCCGGCGACGCTGGCTGCTGACTACGCCAGGCTCGCGGTGAAGCTGGACCTGCCGGAAAAGAACATTCCAGAACAGCCAATCGTAGTCGAAGCGGTATGGCGCTGGCTAGGGCAACACTCGGGTTGGCTGCTGGTGTTCGACAATGCGTCAGAGCCGGCCCACCTTAGAGACTATCTTCCGCAGGGCGGCGTCGGACATGTCCTCATAACCTCCCGCAACCCAAACTGGCGCGTCATATCCGAACCGGTGTCGCTGGACTCGATGACCTCTGAGGAGGCGGTCGAGTTCCTGCTAAAGCGGACGGGCCGGACAGACGAGGCTTCAGCGTTGCAACTGGCGGAAGAGCTGGCTTATCTGCCACTGGCATTGGAGCAGGCCGGCGCTTACATCGAGGAGACCGGAAAGACAATTGCCGGCTACCTGAAGCTCTTCAGGGCGCAGCGGCAGGAGCTTCTGCGACTGGGCAAGCCGGTGGCCGGCTATGAAGGCACCGTCGCCACCACCTGGGAGCTATCCTTCCAGCAGGTGGAAAAGGCGTCACCGGCCGCCGCCGATCTCATAAATCTGTGCGCCTTCCTGGCGCCAGATGGCATCCCGCTAAGTCTCTTAGGTGGGGGAGGCGAACATCTGCCGAAACGTTTGGCGGCGGCGGTAAAGAGGGAGCTAGTCTTTGACCAAATAGTGGCCGCGCTCCGGCGCTACTCGCTGGTCGAGATGAGCGGGGAAGCCTTATCGGTTCACCGGCTGGTTCAGGCGGTAATCCACGGCCGGCTGAGGGAAGCCGAGAGGCGGAAATGGGCCGAGGCCGCTGCGCGCCTGGTGAACGCCGCTTTCCCGTTCGACAGTGATGACGTACAAACCTGGCCCGTTTGCGCTCGTTTGCTGCCGCACGCAGTGGCGGCAGCCGGGCAGGCGGAACGACTGAAAGTGGCGAGTGAAGCCACCGGCCGGCTATTGAATCGGGCGGGATTATATTTGAAGGAAAGAGCGCA
>JBCLEL010000003.1:0-24097 GCA_038913435.1 Chloroflexota bacterium | reverse complement strand
AATATATGTAGGCAAACCACTACCTCCGATTCGGCAGGGTGCAGGCTTCCCATGTTGGCCCAGCCGGCTTAGAATGAATATAGCAATTGAGCAAACGTCGGGTTTAGGTGGGTATAGGCGGTCGAGGGCAATTGCTATGCGACGCAGGCGAGTATTAGCGCTGCTGCTGACACTGGTAATTCCAGCTAGCAGTTGCCAGCCGGCCCAAGATTCGTCCAGCAGGCCGAGCTACGGTCTCGAGGACATCACGGGTAGTAAGCGTACCTTTTACGAGATGGCCCGGCAAGGGCCGGTCGCGCCCGGCGTCTGCAAGTCCTACAACGGTCTGGTGTTACAGCCGTCTGAAGTAAACTCGGTCGGCGAGTATCTCGTGGCGTATATAGCGCCACGGTCGTCCGCTATAGCTCGAGTGCCCTTTGCATTGAATTTACCGACTCGGCCGGCGGACCAAAGCAGTACTGCTGTTGGACCGGGCAATGACCAACAGCGGTTGACCGGTTATGGTAGCTGACCTGATGAGAGAGCGTCCACCGGCGGGCGCATTTGCACCCGAGGCTGCCGCTATCATTGAGCGGAATGGCTGGAGGATCCTCAATCTACCGGCCGGGCTGACGCTGGCGACCCTGCGTCAGCAGGGCGCGCCGTTTCGCAGCGACCGCTACTTCAAGGAGTTTGCCGGAGAGGTGGTAGAAACGCCTCGGCCGGCCTGCTCAATCGCCTACCAACCAGCGTTGCTGGCGGGCAGCCTAAACCTCCGCTACGAGGCATGTGAGGGGTTGATCGCGGAGTTCAACCGATCGGTACCGGCCGGCTGCCATGCGGTAATAGGTCAAGCCGCCGCTTACGTCTATGTCATAGACCGCCACTACACAGACACCGGTAGCTTCCCACTGGCCGGCGCCTACTGCTGGACCTCCGACCAGTATCGGGAGACCCATCTGGTTGTCGGTGTGTTTGGGCGCGAGCGCCCGATCATCGTTGCGCCGTTGCCGGAAAAGCAGGGACGCGGTGTCGGTGTGATGCCGCTGATCGTCCCGATTTCGGCTGACAACACGGATTGACAAGGAAAGTCAGCACGATAATACTAAGCCCTGCCAGAGCGCCCGTATGCCAGGCGCTGGATTGATAGTCGAATAAAGGCGGGAGGTTGATGAATGTCCCCGCTCACTTTCAATCCCCGGCCTGAGCGCAGGCCGGGGATTGATCCGGTAGGATTGCCTAATCCGGGCAACCGGGAAGCCTACGCTCGCCACCTAGCCACCCACAAGTATCTAACCGATGTGCCCCAGTTGACATCGGACCAGGTCAGCGCGATAGGTGTGCTCGTTTCTCGCCTGATCGGTGGGAATCCGATGCGCGAAGTTGAACGTGACGCCGAACGCCTACTTCCTGGTTTAGATTGTGAACTGCGCGATGGTCTCCTCCACGATGGCATCATCTGGTGTCTCAGCCAGGCTGACCTGGCCAACTTCCGAGCGAGTGATGTGGTCAAGTTTGTCACGATTGACTCGCCGATTCCATGTTGTCCTGCCTGCTCAAAGACGCACAACAAGCGATTCACGCTGGACGAGGCGACTGAGTTGCCCTTAGCGGACTGCACCGCTGAGCCGGGATGCCGTTGCGTTTATAGGCCGGTCGCCGGATAGGTTGGCTATCCACAGATTGCGCAGATTTATCCAGGCTGCGTTTATAGGCCGGTCGCCGGCTAGGTTGGCTCCGCGGGAACCGAAGCCCTGCGGCCATTCTCGCTAGGAAAGGTGATGAACTGCGGTGTCAGTATCTTGATGTCTACCCGCGTGCCTGTCTCGTAGACCGCACGCGCTGGCTGATGGCTATGAATACGCCGACCTGAAAGTAGTTTGATGCAGTACAGGTTCTCACCACCGCGGAACCGTCGAAACACTATCCGACCGACGCCATCTTCTTTAGGGGCAATCATCACATCGTCCGGTCTTACCAGTATGTCGAGATTAGCGCCCGGATTGAGGTCCCTTGCTGGCAAGGGGCCGATTTCAGTCTGAATTGCCGAATCTACAACCTTACCGGGCAAGAAATCAGCCTGACCAACGAACGTGGCAACGAACCGGTTAACCGGATGATGATAGAGTTGCTCCGGGGTGGCAACCTGCTCGATCCTGCCGGCCCGCTGTACGGCCACCAAGTCCGCCAGGGCAAACGCCTCTTCCTGGTCGTGGGTGACGAAGACTGCGGTTGCGCCGGCCTCCCCCAGAATTGACTTTACCTCATCCCGCACCGCCCCACGCATCGTCGGGTCTAAGTTGCTGAATGGCTCGTCCAAGAGGATCACGTCCGGCCTAGGCGCCAACGCGCGAGCTAAGGCGATCCGCTGCTGCTGGCCGCCGGATAGCTCGTGTGGCATGCGCCCCTCTAAACCAACTAGACCGACCAGCTTGAGCACCTCGCTAACGCGCCGCTCGCGGTCCTCGCCTTTGGGCAGGCCATAGGCGATGTTTTGCGCCACGTTAAGGTGCGGGAACAGGGCGTAGTGCTGAAAAACCATGCCCACACGCCGGCGCTCAGGCGGGACGAATACGCCAGGGCCAACCACCATCTGACCGCTGATCTCAATGGCACCGGCATCCGGCGTTTCAAAGCCGGCGATTAGACGCAGCAGGGTAGTTTTGCCGCAGCCGCTCGGCCCTAGCAAAACCAGAAACTTACCTTGATCCAGCGTCAGGTCCACCTTACTTGCGGCTATCGTGTAGCCGAAACGCTTGGTGACGCCGACACAGCGGATCGCTAGTGCTGTCAAGATACTCCTCTCCGTTCGTGGACGTGCAGAAATGCCATCGGAAAGGCGGCAACCAAGATTAATAATAGCGCAGGCGCGGCTGCTTCGGCAAAGAACCCGCCTGAGGCGTAAGACCAAGTCGCGGTCGCCAAGGTCTTGAAGCCTATCGGACTTAGTAGCAGCGTCGCCGGTAGCTCCTTCATAGTCGTCAGAAACACCAAGGTGCCACCGTAGACGATGCCGGGCCAGATCAGAGGCGCTGTCACGCTATAGGCGACCTGAAGCGGCGTGCGACCAAGGCTCCTGGCCGCTTCTTCGACATTCGGGCTAACCGCCAGCAGAGACGCCCTGAGCGCGCCAACCGCCTGCGGAAGGAAGCGCACCAGATAAGCCAGAACCAACAAAACCATCGTCTGATAGATCATCGTAGCGAAGTTTGCGCCGAAGAAAACCAGCGCCAGGGCAATCACAATGCCCGGTAAAGCGAATGCAGAGTAAATTATCCGCTCAATGATCGCGCTGACAACCCCCGGGAACCTCACTAACAGTATCGCAACCGGTACCGCTGCCAGCACCGACACAACCGCCCCCAAGCCGGCGGCATAAACAGAGTTTAGAGCGGGCAGAAGGACCTGCTGTAAGTTGGCTCCCGCAGCAAAGTCGCGCAGTAGCCAGTAGCTAAGTACCAGGACTGGCATCCCAAGCGACATCGCAACTACTAGTCCACAAAAGACCACCGCCGGCCAGCGCCAATGGCGCAGTTTGACCGAAGGTGACGGCTGCGCTAAGCCCGAGCCAACGCCGACCCGATAGTACATTGCACGGCCGCGGCTGCGCATCTCGATCAAAAGCACTATCAAGCTGACCAATACCAGCACCAGGGCAAACGCCGACGCCAGCGTTCGGTCCAGCGATGCCTGATACTGCAGGTAGATCGCCCGAGTAAATGAATCGAACTGCAATAGTGAGACGACGCCGAAGTCGCTGAGCGTGTACAAGGCAACCAGCAGGGCGCCGGCGGCGATTGAGGGTTGCGCCTGTGGCAGCGTCACTTCACGGAATGTCTTCCAGCTACTGGCGCCGAGGCTGCGCGAGGTCTCCTCTAGTGCTGGATCTATCATCTGTAGGCCTGCCTGCGCGCTCAATAGCACATACGGGTAGGTAAACAGAATCAACGTGATCGCCGCGCCAGAAAAGCCATAGATCTCCGGTAGACGCTCGATCCCGAAAGGCTCCGACAACGCTTGCTGAAGCATGCCGCGTGGTCCCAGCGCCGCGATCATTACAAGACCGCCGACGTATGACGGTATCACCAGCGGCAGGCTGATAAGGATTGACCACAAGCGTCGGTTCGGTAGGTCGGTGCGCACGGTCAGCCAGGCCAGCGGCACCGCGATGAGGACTGCTCCGGCTGTGACCGTCACGGCCAGGCCGAACGTCTGCGCTGCCAGTTGGAGGGTGCGAGGGCGCATAAGCAGGTTCAGCACTTCGGGGCCGGCGCCGGATGTTCGGATAAATAGATAAGCCAGAGGCAGCAGCATAACTAAAGATACACCCACCGCCGGCACCCAAAGGACCGCCGGCGGTCTGGGGCCTGTCCGCGTTCGGCCATCTCCGCCCAGGGGTCGCCAGACAGTCCGTCCCAGTTCCCTGAGGTCAACTGTTGCCAATGCCTGCCGTACCTATTTAGCAAATGTCGGTGGGTGGCCGACCAGCGGCCAGTAGTCCACCGTTCTCGCCTGTTAGCTACAAGATTCCTACATCGCGTAGTAGCGTAAGGGTGCTCTGAAGGTCAGCCAAGTTGCCAAGGTCAATATTTGGGTGATTTATCTTATCGAGTGGAAGCAGGTCGAGTTGGGCATTTACGCCGGCTATAAGCGGGTACTCAAAGGTCTGGTCGGCAAAGTACTGCTGCGCTTCTTCCGATAGTAAGAAGGATAGGAGCGACTTGGCCGTCTCAAGATTTTTCGAGGTGGTGAGGATGCCAGCGCCGGCGATATTTATCAAAGCGCCCGGCCCTCCACCACGCGGGTAATAGTTCTTTGCCTTCAGGTTAGGGTCCTGCTTGCGCAAGTTGTAGATATAGTAGTGGTTGACAAAGCCGACCTGTACCTCGCCGGCTGCTACTGCGCGAACGATAGAGGTGTTGTCCTTGTAGGACTTGGTTTCGTTGCGCTTGATCCCTTCCAGCCATTTACGAGCGCCTTCTTCGCCCTCGGTCTTGCGTAGCGCGGTGACGAACGCCTGGAAGGAGCCGTTGGTGGGCGCCCAGCCGATCTGGCCCTTCCATTTAGGATCAGTGAAACCGAGTATGGTGTCCGGCAGGTCTTCCTCATGCAGGCGCTCAGTGTTATAGACCACTGTTCGCGCTCGGCCGGAGACGCCAACCCACTCGCCCTTAGGCGAGCGAAAACGCGGGTCCACCTTGTTCAGCAAGGCGTCAGGAAGCTTGATTAACATACCCTTTTCGGCTATCGCGCCCAGGGCGCCGGCGTCCTGAGCAAAGAAAACATCGGCCGGACTATTCTTGCCTTCCTCTAAGATGGTTGCCGCCAGCTCGGCGGTGTCACCGTAGCGGACCTTGGCTTTGACCGCTGATTGTTCTTCAAACCGCTTAATTATTGGCCCGACCAACGCTTCGCTGCGACCAGAGTATACGGTGATCTCTCCCGGCTGGACGGTCTTTACCTTCTCACCTATCTTTTCGACCACTTGCGGCTGGCAGGCCACCAGGAGTGAGCCGGCGGCGCCTAGCCCCAGCAATTTGATCAATTGTCGTCTACCGAGCTTGCTCTTCACAACGTTTCTCTTTAACAATCTGGTTCCCTATTGTTGGAATGACACTGAGTTAACTCTAGCCACCTTCAGCTAGGCGAATATGAAGTTAACCTCAGTTAATGCTAGATTAGTTTAACCAAACATTGACTTAAAGTCAATAGGTTTTGCTGGAAATTTTCATCGAATATCGCTACAAGCCCGGCTGGGCAATCACAGGGGATTGCCCCTACCACTACGGGGAATATGGTTGCGGGACCAGCAACCCTCGATTGTTGCCGAATCAGTCGGGGTATTTGACCTGGTCAGATAGTGACAGCGGCTTTGGCTTAGGGTAAAGTTGGCGGTGACAAAACGATGGGGGCGAGGGAGGGCGAAGATGTATCCATTCGATCAGCAAAAGCTGGCGTCATTGATGGCGAAGGAGAAGCTAGACCTGGCGCTGGTGAACAGCCGGCACAACGTGCGCTACCTGACCGGCTACTACTACCACTTCTATGAGAACTTCACCCGGATCGGCGCGAGCCAGTACCTGCCGCTGTTGGGGCTGCCGGCCAAAGACCTGGCCAATACTTTCTACGTAGGCTTGGGGATGGAGCGCGGGCAAATTGAAACGGAAGGTCTATGGGTGCAGAATCGAGTGGAATCGGGCCGGGGCACGATTGGAGCGGCCGAGCAAGCGGCCCTGACGATCAACAAGCTGGGGCTAGCGCACGGACGGATTGGCGTCGAGACGGCGTTCTTGCCGGCTGACGCCTACCTGACGCTGCAAAAGTCGCTGCCGCAGGCAACGATCGTTGACGCCACCTCACTGCTGGACGAACTCCGAGCGATCAAAACTGACCGCGAGCTAGCGTTGCTGCGGAGCGTGAACGACCGGGCAGCCGAGGCTATCTGCTTCAGCTTCGCGCACGGCAGGGACGGAGTCGCTACCAGGGAGATGGCCGATACGGTGCGGTTGGAGATGGAGCGTCGCGGTCTCCGTTTCCTCTGGTGCTTCACCAACGCCGGCCCTGGCTACCTGCGGGCGCCTTCGCAGACCAGATGGACTAAGGGCAACACGCTGCATCTGGACGCCGGCGGGGAGGAGATGGACTATCTGGCCGATATATGCCGGATGGGTAGTTTAGGCAAGCCCTCGCAACTGGCGAATGACCTGCACGCCGCCTGTCTGGACGTCCAGGACAAGGTAAGGAAGATGGTGAAGCCGGGCGTGCGTTGCAACGAGTTGAACCAGGAGGGGATCAGGGTGGTAGCCAGCAGTCCACTTGCTCAATACGGTGCGTTTGTGGCCCACGGGATGGGGATGGTCTCGCACGAGCATCCTGCAATCAATGCTAATAATAGCCGGACGCTGGAGGCGGGAATGGTGCTGTCAGTCGAGACCGAGTTTTTGCATCCGGCGGTTGGACACGTGAAGATCGAGGATGCAGTGGCGGTGACCGCCAATGGCTGCGAGGGGTTCGGCGACCAGGGCCGGGAATGGCAAACCGTATAAATTTTAGATTTTGGATTGCCGATTTTAGATTAAGCTGATTGCTGATTGCTGATTGCTGATTGCTGATTGCTAGACCGATTTTGGATTTTGGATTTTGGATTTGGGTTAATATCCAAGCTAATTTATCTGAGTAATCTGCGCAATCTGTGGATGAGTAATTCAAGGTGGTAGAAAGATGGCAGATGACAAGCTGAGCAACTGGGGACGTTGGGGCGCGGATGACCAGCGGGGCACATTGAACCTGGTCGCCGGTGAGCATATTCAGCAGGCGGCCGGCCTCGTTCGCCGGGGCAAAGTCTATAGTCTGGCGGTCTTGCTAGACAAAGAAGGGCCAATCGCTACATCGCGTAGTCCGCTCTGGCACCGGACGACCGTCACGGCTCGGCCGGCGCCTTCCCATAGCGGGATTGACGACATCATCGTGATGCATACCCACGGGACCACCCATATTGACGCGCTGTGCCACATCTTCTATGAAAACCAGATGTATAACGGCTACCGGGTTGATGAGGTGGTGACGCCTATCAACGGCGCCGGGCGCAACGGCGTGCACAACATTGGGGCCATAGTGGGGCGCGGCGTGCTGCTGGATGTGGCCGGCTACCGGGGCGTAGATCACCTGCCAAAGAGTGAGGTCATCGGGCCGGCCGAACTAGACGCCTGCGCCAAAGCCCAGGGGGTTGAGATAAGAGCCGGCGACATCGTGCTGATTCGCACCGGCTGGATGAGAGTCTTTTCACAAGATCGGGCCTTGTTCGATTCAGGGTCACCGGGGCCGGGGGCCGATGTGGCCGGCTGGTTCAAGCAGCACGAGCTGGTCGCGATGGGCGCTGACAATGTAGCGGTTGAATCGTGGCCGGCGCCGGCGGGCAAGCCCTTGCAACTACATATTGACGTGATCCGCAACCTGGGCGGCTATCTGATGGAGTTTCTCTACCTGGAAGAGCTAGCCGCTGACAAGGTCTACGAGTTCATGTTCGTGACGGCGCCGTTGCGCTTGGTGAATGGGATCGGCAGCCCAATCAACCCCTTGGCGATCTGCTAGGCAGACAGCCCGGCCCCGGAGCCCAGTTATGTGATAAAACAAAAGCATAAGGGACTGGTTGGCATATCAACCATTTCCACCCCGAGCCGGCGCTCAAGGACCTAGCCAGTGGCAGAGAAACCGAGCTCGCTAAATTCCATCGGCCTGCTTGAGCAAATGCTCGCCAAGATTAGCCTCTCTCAGCTCAAGTGGCTGAGTGTTGCTCTTCCGCTGCTATTTCTCACTGTCTACTACTACTTCATGATGATGGTGGAACCTACCCACTACCTCTTTCACTCGATCGGCGGCTTTCTAGCCCTAATATTGGTGTTGGCTATTGCCGTTACGGCCTTTTCCACCGTAGTGTTTGGCACGATAGGCAGGATGCAAGGAATCATTCTCAACCAAAACCAACGGCTGGCTAAACTGGGTGAACAGTTGCGAAGCCTGAATGAAGCCGGAGCGGCGTTGTCGTCGGAGATGCTGCTACCATCCGTGCTGCAACGGATAGCCGACCTCAGTCGACAGCTATTAGGGGCCCGTTACGCCGCTCTGGCGGTGCTCGGTGCCGATGGCGCTATTACGGAATTTGTCACATCCGGTCTCGACCAGAGCGCAAGGCAGATAATTGGTAGGTATCCAACCGGAAAAGGTCTACTCGGGGCTATTCTCGGCTCGTCCGAGCCGATGCGGGTAGACGACATCCGGCGGCATCCTGATTCGATTGGCTTTCCGCCTGGGCATCCCGAAATGACGACACTAATAGCAGCGCCGATCTTGTATAAGGGCAGAGTGCTGGGCGGCCTGTATCTCGCAGATAAGGGGGAAGGGTCGTCATTCACCAGCGACGATGAGGAGATTCTCAAGCTGTTTGCGGCTCAGGCCGCAATAGCAATTGAAAACGCCAGGCTCTACCAAGAAGTCCAGTCGCTGGCGGTAGAGCAGGAACGCAGCCGAATCGCCCGCGAGATGCACGACGGGCTTGCCCAGGTTTTAACCTACTTAAATGCCAAAGTCCAGGCGGTGAATGAGTTTCTTGAAGTTGGCCGGCCGGATGCCGCCCAGGTCCAACTGAGGCAACTGGCTGAAGCCGCCCGCGGTATGTATGCCGATGTGAGGGAAGGAATTCTGGCGCTACGGACTCAGCTATCCGAGGAGCGTGGCCTCATTGATGTGCTGAAGGAATATATGATTGAGTTTGAGGCGCAGTCCGGCATTGAAACGCGCATGGACTGTCAGCTAGACCCGAACGACTTACACCTAGAGCAGGCGCAGGAAATCCAACTCCTGCGAATCGTCCAAGAGGCGCTCACCAATGTGAGAAAGCACTCCGGTGCAACCAGGACAATTGTGACCTTTCGCCAAACGGAAGGCCGGATCGAGATAACGATCTCGGACAACGGTCGTGGCTTCAACCCAAGCCAGATCGAGCGTCGTGACCGCCCGCACTTTGGCTTACAGACCATGCAGGAACGGGCAGAAGCCATCGGCGCCGAGTTTCAGGTGCAGAGTGCAGAGAGTGAGCCAGGCCAGGGCACCAAGGTAATTCTGGCGCTGGCGGAAGCGCGAGTGAGAGCGCCAGGATGAGAATAATGCTGGTTGATGACCAACCGCTGGTGCGAGACGGGATAGCGAGCCTGCTCTCAGCGCGGGGATTCGATGTGGTGGGCGAGGCAAGCGACGGCGCTGGAGCATTGGAGAAAGCCCGGCAGCTTCAACCTGATGTGATCCTGATGGACGTCAGGATGCCGGGCATGGGTGGCCTTGAAGCGACACGTCTGATTAAAGCTGAGATGCCAGAAATCAAAGTCATAATACTGACCGTGTCTGACGATGAAAAGGACCTGTTTGAGGCGATCAAGAGCGGGGCGCACGGCTACCTGCTGAAAAACTTGCAGGCGTCCGAGTTCTTTGACGCGCTCAGGGGCTTGGAGCGAGGAGAGGCGCCACTTCCTCGGAGGCTGGCGACTGCGCTGCTGGATGAATTCAGGCGATCCACCGAGCTAGATCGAGATCGCGCCCCCGGGGCTGGACTGAGCGTCCGCGAGATGGAAGTGCTGCAACAGGTCGCCGCCGGCAAGAGCAACCGGGAGGTTGCCGAGGCGCTGACGATCAGTGAAAACACGGTCAAGTTCCACATGAAGAATATCCTCGACAAGCTCCATCTCCAGAACCGGGCGCAGGTAGTGGCCTGGGCTGCCAGCCACGGCGTGAAGGTCTCGACGCCGGGGCCGGAATAACGCTTCCCTTGCCTACTATTAAGGGTAGCTGTTCCACCTACACCTAAGTGTAGCTTTGCCCTACCCATTCCGCCGGCGAAACTACTCGATGTCTACCCCCAGGGATATACCGCTCCGTCCCCAACCCCGCTATGCTCTTAGGTGCAGGAGGGAAATAGAAATGTTACAGAAATTGAACAGACGACACTTCTTAGGATCGCTAGGCGCTTTGGCGGCCGGCACCGTGTTAGCAGGCTGCGCGACAGTCGGGCCGGGGGGCGCAGCGGTTGCTCCAGCCCCCAAGGAGATAGTACTAAAGCCACACGCAGTCGGATTTGAGCATCCGCAAAAGCCGAAAAGGCTCGAAGGCGTCGTGGAGATTAATATGGGCGAAATGTTCTTAGGCAACCCAAAAGGGGACAAAAACCCCGTTTTTCGGTTCCCTGCGGGTAAGACCATGGGCCTGCACATCCACAATGAGGGTGTGATTCTCCACGAGCTGATAATCGGGCGTGGTGGCGTTGAATTCGTAGAGAGCGAAGGGAAGAAAGTCCCTGACGGCTACAAGGAGAACCTGTTTGCCCTGATCGAGGGCGATATCTTCATCTACTTCGGAGAGGAAAGGATAGAGATAGGGGGCGCCAATTTCGAGGAGCTAGAAATCCCCGCGGGCGTCAGGGATGTTTGGATAAGGTTCAAAGTCCCTGAGAACTTGAAGGGGGAGTGGGAGTTCGGATGCTTTGTGGAGGGCCACTATGAGGGAGGGATGAAAGCGAAGCTCATCGTCGAGTGAAGAACAGCGTCGGATGCTTCATACCGGGCGACCATCAGGCCGGCATGAAAGGCGCCTTGACAGTCATATAACTCGTCCCCCCTAAATCAATCCACTACCAAACAAAACGACGGAAGCGCACCCCTTCCGTCGTTTTGTCATGCAAAAGTCAGCCGTCTATTTGGTCACCAGGGCAAGCGAGCGGCCGGCCAGGTCAATCGCCAGATCGAAGTCGGCCTCCTGTTCGATGGCCACCTTTAGCCAGTCACCGAACCGGACGCCATTGCCCATCCTCATTGGCTCGACGTTGGGCCGGGCT
Organism: Chloroflexota bacterium; assembly: GCA_038913435.1. Taxonomy (GTDB): domain Bacteria; phylum Chloroflexota; class UBA6077; order FW602-bin22; family JBCLEL01; genus JBCLEL01. The sequence continues at coordinate 12,738 of JBCLEL010000003.1, read as the reverse complement.
AGCAGCGAATCGCGTTCTTCAGGAGCGGCCTTCACGACCAGACCATCGCTCAACAAGAAGGCGAACATCTTCGGGCCGGCGAAGAAGGTGTCGCAGCCGAACATGCGTCTGGTTGTCACGCCGGGCCAACTCAGTAGCTCCTCTTTTACTTTGAGTCCCTGGGCTGAAATCGGTTGAGCGGCCAAAAGGCACCTCGATAGCAGTCAGCCTTCAGCGGTCAGCTATCAGCTATCAGGCCCCCACCACCCCAATCCAAAATTGGCTATCAGCGGTCAGCTTTCAGCCTATCCCGTCTGCTGATTGCTGAAAATCTAAGTCCGAGGTTCTGCGAGCGGCAGGAGACAAGCTCCTGCCCTACGTCTTGACAGCTAAAGCTATTCTATTCGCCCAATAGATTAAGTGTACGAGATAGCTGTATTGTATCAGCAGGCGGAACGGCGCTAAAATGACTCCCGGACTTAGTTTGGCGAAGTAAAGGAGGCTCCGGCGTGCGTAGCAGGACTTTAGGTCGAACCGGGATAGAGGTATCGGTAATTGGGCTTGGCGCCGCGTTTGTCGGCAATCTGCATGATCGTGTTGACGAGAAGGTGGGGGTGGAAACGGTCGTCGCCGCGATGAACGCTGGCGTGACGCTGATCGACACCGCTCCGCTGTACATACAAGGGCTGAGTGAGCGAATGGTTGGCCAGGCTATGAGCAAGCATCCGGCGAAGAACGTGGTGGTGGAAACGAAGGCTGGCCATCTGCCGCCGGGGTTCGACTACTCATACGATATGACAATGCGGTGTGTGTCCGACAGCCTTGAGCGGCTGCAACTGGACTATTATGTCCCGATAGTGCATATCCACGACGCGCCGAAGGAGCTGTTCGGGCGGGTGATGGGAAAGGGCGGCGCGTTGGAGGCGCTGAGGAAGCTACAGTCGGAAAAGGTGATCGGGCACATCGGGACGGCCTCAAACTTGCCGGAGGACAACACGCCCTATATCGAGAGCGGCGAGTTTGAAGTGGCGGTGGTGCCAGAGGCGTACAGTTTGTTGAACCAGACCGCTACCGAGCGCATCTTTCCGGCGGCCGAACGTTTCGACATGGGCATCGTGATCGCGACGCCGTTTGAGGTTGGGTTGCTAGCGATGGGAGTTGACCGCTACTTGCAGTTGCCGCAGAAGGACGCTAAACGCAGTTTTTCGCAAGAATGTCTGGAACACGTTCGCAAGATCGAGGCGCTATGCGCCCGTTACGGTGTCAGCCTGGCGGCGGCGGCGTTGCAGTATATCTTGCGCCACCCGCAGGTGACGGCGGTGATACCCGGCGCGCGGACGCCGGCTGAGGTGCGAGAGAATGTGAGGGCCGGCGTCCAACGGATACCGGACGAGTTCTGGGCTGAGTTGCAACCGTTGATCCGGCATTGGGAGAAGGGCGTGCACCGGTAATTGGAGCTAACCGGCGATCTCTATTATGAGAGAAAGGTTGTTTTCAACCTCTGCTAGCCGCTTGTTATAGATGTCAATAATCGAACGGAATAGGTCAAGAAACTGGCGTTGGTCACCAGTAGATAGCTCGATGACATTGATCCCAATAAAGTCCTCGATGGACAGAATTGTCAAGTTGGGGCCAATTCCGTGACCGTTGGCGAGGCCACGTGCATCAGACACCTTGTCTGCTGGAACCAGTAATACGGGGTGGAATCCGGACTGGATGTTTGATATGCATCTTTGCATTAAGGCAATACTGGGCGCGGCTGTCACGTGGAACGCTGTCTGCCCTACAACAAAATCTCCTTGGCGGCGAGTCTGTGCGTCCCCAGCGTGACTAGGATGATTCGGAATGTCAATGACACCCGCATATCGACGAGCCAGCTTAGCTCCTACGAGATGCTGCTCCACTGCCCCAGTAGATCGACCCTGGGCTTCGGTAATAATATCTTTCACCCACTGCGACGGGGATTTTTTGATGTCGCAGGCAACTTTCAGATGTTGGCGTTGAAACCAGGATTTCGCGTGACCAACGAGTTCGCGAATCAACTCGACTAAGAGATTGTCTCGTGCATCGGCATCGATACCTTCAAGAAACTTGCCGTATTCCAGACTCTCAAGTAGGCGTTGGCCGTCCTGATGCGCTTGTCGTGTTGTGACACCTTCAACATATTTATTGGTGGCGGTCTCTACACCATATTCCTTTAATGTTCTGTGCAGGCTAACGCCCCTTGACCCCTTTATTTCACCGCCATCGGATACGATTTGGTCTTTCCGCACAGGACAGGACTGGCGCAAGGCATGGAGAACAACCAGACCTACGGCTACAGTGTTACGCGACACATCGTTACGTCTCGTGCAAGAGCGTAACCATTCATTAAGAACGTTCACTGCGCGGCTTTCTATAGCCGCTACTTCGGGGGCCATCATCTAGCTCATTACCTGACTTCCGCGCGGTACAGCACTCTGCTCCTGAGGAGTTCAGACACTATCGGATCTAGATAGTTGTCTATCATCCATTCGATGACCGGCACGCAGACTGCGTCACCAAACCCAAATAGAGCTTGGTTAAGTGGGACATTGATCACATAGTCGTCTGTAACCCCCATTAGTCGCGCACACTCCCTGGGCGTTAGCAGCCGCACTTTGTAATCGCCTTTACCTGCCTTGAAAAGGATTTGTCGCCCGCTTCCACCTCTAGGAGTGCGGAGACAACCGGCCACTCCGTCTACACGCAGCTCTGCCATCGACTTGCCACGCCGAACTCTGCGAAAGACGGTGCCATAAGTGACCTCTTCACCATTCACCATTCGATCAGCGATTGCGGCGTGCCTGGCGCTCATTTGATTACGCAAGTAGTCTGCCCGTTTCTCGTCCCACCAGAAAGGCGAATCGTTCGTAAGATCCTCCAACACGTCAGCAAGGGCCAATTTACGAGTAGGTAGGGCGGGAAGCCGGCGAACTGCCCATCGCACTTCCGGATGAGTTTCGATAAAATCAATGATTGGCTTGGGCCGGACATCGGAAGACTCTGGACGGTAGGCTGTCACATCTCGAACCCACTGATCATTCGGCGGCTGCACAGCGATAACGAAGAAACGAGAACGACTTTGAGGAACGAAATGGACTGCATCTATGGCAAAAATGTCAACCCAGTAACCAAGATCATTCAACGTTTTGAGCGTAGTCAGCAGGTCATCGCCCTTGCACGAGGTGAGAAATCCCAGCACGTTTTCAAGCAACACCAGCGGTGGACGACGATCACCCATATTTTCAAGCAATCGGGTGACACCCCAAATAGCACCTGACTGTTTACCATAAATGCCAGCCTGGGCGCCCGCAACCGACAAGTCATTGCAAGGGAACGACGCGCTGAACATAGTGACGGCGGGTATGCTGTCGGAATCAAGGTTGTGAACGTCGCCTAAAACGAAATGCTCACTGGCATCTGGGAAGTTATGAATATACATCTCTTGCTTTAGAGGATCTATATCGTTTGCAAACTTGGGTTGCCACCGTCTATTTCGCAACGCAAGCCCTAACAACCCTATGCCGGCGAAGAATTCGGCATAGGTTCTGTCAGCCGGATTTGGGCCGTATCGCTGACCATCGGAGGAATTCTTGGCCTCAACTGCTAGGCTCACGCATCTCTCCAAGTCTTTCTTCAGATCACTTTCCCACAATCTTACGACACGCCACCCAGATTCGGATAGTTTCTTCGTGTTCGATATGTCTCGTTCAACGTTGCGCTTGATTTTACGGACCCAGTAATCCTTTGAGTGGATGTTTTCAAACTGTTCATCCAGCGATGTGAATTGGCGTCTTTTCCACTGATTGCCGTGCCAATAATCACCGTCTATGAAGATGGCGACTCGCTCCTCACGCAGCACTAGATCAGGCTTACCTGGCACATCAGCGGCGTATTTCTCGTAGCCAACGCCGGCACTTTCAAGGGCCGCTTGGAACTCTAACTCAGGGGAAGTATTTTCTGATCGAACCCGACTCATTGCTTTGGAAACCACGTCTTTGGGCCTCACAAAATATCCCTTCTTCGTTCGCTAATCTCCGAAGATGTCACCTACGGCACAGGAAAAGCCGGGGATGACATCGCCGCCGTCAAGCCGGTCGCCGGCCCGGAGGATGCGGGCCTGGTCGAGCGAGCGGTACTCGACGACCTGCTGGCGGGAAGGGTAAATGACCCAGACAAGCTTAGCCCCCGCACGTAGGTAATCCTCGACTCGCTCGATGATGTCACTGGCAGTATCGCTGGGTGATACAACCTCGACGGCCAGAGTCGGTGGGCCTTGGATAAAGCGGGAGCGGGCTTCGCCGGTTGGGATGGCGTCATTGGCAACGAAAGCTACGTCAGGCGCTCGTACGATATCGGGATCCCGCTGGAGGTGGAAGCCAACATCAGCAGTTACCACCTTTCCGAGCTTATGGGCAATCACGTACTGGCGTAGCAGCATCGCTAACTCAGCAGCAATATCCCCATGTTCAAATCCAGTTGGTGGCATCTCAATCACCTCTCCACGAACCAACTCAAGCCGGCCCTCGGCTGACATTTGCATCAACTCGTCGGCAGTCACTAGCTTCTTTTCAGCAATTGCCATCTAACCCCTCCTGTGGAAAACCCGACCGAGCTACCGCAGATTATCCACCAAGCTGATTTTAGCACTAGTCACGCCTCTGTCAGTTGTTTCCACTTGACCAAACCCGTGAATACATGATATAGAACAACTGTTCTGATAACGAGGTCAGCCTGATGGCCGGCGTTCCGAATTTCTACGAGTCGGTAATGAGCGATGGTCAACGCGACGCGGCAAAGCGAGCGCCGAAGCTGACCGACCTTTCTGACGAGGTCGCATTACTACGGGTTTTGATACGCAGTCAGTTGGACGACGCGGAATCGGTTGACCTGATCGGACGCTCGATTGAACGGCTGGCGAAGGTGTTGAAGACGCAGCAGTCGCTATCCGGCGACTCCGGGCGCAAGCTGGACGAGCTATTGGCCTCGGTGCTGCGTGAGGTTGGCAAGGAAATGGGGATTGGCGAGTGACCGAATCAATGCCGGGTCAGGGCGAACACGGGGGTTCGCAGCAGGGCGGGCACGGGGGCCCGCCCCTACGGTTGGCGGAGGTGTTGCGGCGGTTCCGCCGGCGGGTTGGCGTGGCGGAAGGGCTGGCGGTTGACGAGCGGCCGCGCTCAGCTTTTGAACTGGTCACCCGGCGCGGACTGGACGACTTGGCCAGCCGGGTCGAACGGCTGGAAACCAAAGTCAACGGCCTGCTATTCGGCGTGGCGCTGACGGTGATTTTACAGGTATGGACACAGGTGTTGAGATGATCGCAAATAGAAACAGATATGAGTTTGACACGCTGCTGCGGCAGACTTTCAGCGATGTGACGCTGTTCAGTCGCCGGATCGTCGGGCGGCGGCTGCGGCCATACCAGGTCGAGCCGGCGCGGGCAATTATCGGCTCGGTGATAGCCGGCGACGGCGCGACTTACTCGGTGATGATGAGCCGGCAGGCCGGCAAGAACGAGCTATCGGCTCACGTCGAATGTTTCTTGCTTAATCTGTACCAGAAGCGGGGCGGCACGATTGTGAAGGCGGCGCCGACGTTCAAGCCTCAGGTGATAAACAGCAAGCTACGCTTGGAGAGCTTTCTCAACAATCCGCTCCACCGCCGGCGCTGGATCTCCGAGTTCGGCTATGTCGTGCGGCTGGACCAGGCGCGAGTCGTCTTCTTTTCGGCCGAGCCGACGGCGCAGGTCGTCGGCGCAACAGCGTCGTTGCTTATGGAGTTTGACGAGGCGCAGGACATCACCAAGTCCAAACACGACCGGGACTTTGTGCCGATGGTCGCCAGCGCCAACGCGCCACGTGTCTATTACGGCACCGCCTGGGATGATTCGACACTGCTGGAGCAGATGAAGCAGTTCAACCTTGAGCTTCAGCGCAAGGATGGCCAGCGCCGGCACTTCGAATATCCCTGGTGGGTAGTCGCTGAGTTTAACGAGGACTACGGGACGTTTGTCCAAGGTGAACGAGACCGGCTAGGAGCAGACCATCCGATCTTTCGCACTCAGTACGAACTGAAGACGATCTCCGGCGCCGGCCGTTTTCTAACGGCCGCCCAGCTCGAGCTGATGCGCGGCAATCATCCGCGTTTGGATGGGCCGATTGATGACGCGATGTATGTGGCGGGGATTGACCTGGCCGGCGAGGACGAGGAAAGCGCCGACGCCGCCCTGCGGAGATTGCGTCCACGCAAGGACAGCACGGTGGTGACGATTGGCCGGGTGGAATTGGTTGATATTGCCGGCGTGCCCGAACCGCGAATCGAGATCGTCGCCCACTACTGGTGGACCGGCGAGCGGCATCGCACTCAGTACGAGCGCCTACTAGAACTGCTGCGCGAGCGTTGGCAGGTCAGCCGAGTCTGCGTGGACGCAACCGGCGTGGGCGCCGGGGTAGCGTCATTCGTGAAAGAGGCGCTGGGCCCTTCAGTGGTGGAGGACTTCAGCTTCACCAGCCAGAGCAAGAGCCGGCTGGCTTACGACCTGCTGGCGGCGGTGAACGGCGGCCGGTTGCTGATGTATGGGAAGCCGGATGATGGTGGGAGTGGGGTGGAGGGCAGGCGCGGGGGCCTGCCCCTACAGGCATGGGAGGAATTCTGGCGGCAATGCGAGCAGTGTCGCTATCAGATTGGCAGCAACCAGACGATGCGGTTCTACACGCCGGAGGATGTTGGCCACGACGACTTTGTGATGTCGGCGGCGCTGATGACGCATGCGGCCTGTGAGGTCCGGCCAGCGCCGGCGGCGGTAATCATTGAGCCGGTGGAAACATCGGCCAGGGGGCGGTATTGATGAACAAGCGAGAATCACGGGCGATCACAGGGGATCGCCCCTACGGATTGCGGGAACGGGTCGCTCGGTGGTTGTTCAACGATGTGATCCAGGAGCGGGTGCGCGAAGCGGTAAATCTGTCGGAAGAAGACCGCTATTGGCGCAGCTTGACGGCTGGCGGAACGCGCGATGTCTCCTTTGCCGCCCATCTGGAAAACCTTAATGACTCGGTCGAGGCATACCGGTCTAACCCGCTGGCCTTCCGCATCGTCGAGCTAATGGTGTCGTTTGTGCTGGGTCGCGGACTGCGGTTGAGCGCGACGCCCGAAGTCGAGCCGTTTCTCCGGGAATGGTGGGACCACCAGCAGAACAGGATGTCGGTCCGACAGTTTGAACTGATGACCGAGTTGTCGCTGGCCGGCGAACTGTTCATCACGCTGCACACCAACCCGTTTGATGGGATGACCTACCTGCGGCCAGTGCCGGCCAACCTGATTGACCAGATCGAGATTGACGCCAACGACCGGGAGCGCGAGCTGCGTTACCACCAGCAGGGCGAACTCTCGACTATTGATGGTGTTGCCCGGGCCGGCAAGGTTGACAGCAGCGGCCGCTGGTGGATGGCCGATGAGATGAGGCACTACAGCATCAATCGAATAGTCGGAGCGGTGCGCGGCCAGGGCGACCTGGCGACGATCCTGCCCTGGTTGCGCCGGTACAAGGACTGGCTGAGCGACCGGGTGCTGATAAACCGCTACAAAGGGGCCTACCTCTGGGACGTGACGTTGGAAGGGGCCGACCGGCGCGGCATCATCAGCCGGCAGGCCGAGCTGGTCAGCCCGCCCAAGCCCGGCAGCATCCTGGTGCACAACGAGCGCGAGACCTGGAAACCGATCCAACCTCAGATCGCGGCGGAGAGCGTCGAGTCGGACGGCTACGCCATCCGGCTGATGGTGGCGGCCGGCGGTGGCGTCCCGCTGCATTTTCTGAGCGAGGGCGAAAGCGCCAACCGAGCCACTGCTCGCGAGATGGGCATGCCAACGCTACGCCATTACGAGCGCCGGCAGTTGGTCGTCGCCACTATCTTTGAAGACCTGGCAAACGAGGCTATACGCCGCTCCGGGCGGTTCGGCGAGGGGACGTGGAATGTAAAGGCGCAATTCCAGAACCTGACGACCGAGGACAACCTCCAGCTCGCATCGGCCGCTCGGAGCGTGGCGTCGGCTTTGGAGATGGCCGAGGCGCGCGGCTGGATCGGCGCGGACGAAGCTCGCCGGCTCTTTGCCAAGTTTGTCGGTGAGCCAACTGGGGCCGGCGAATGAGCCAGGCCGATTTTGGATTTTGGATTTTGGATTTTGGATTTTGGATTAAGCCGAGTGCTGAAAGGTGATTGCTGATATGAGCTACCTGATAAAGCTGGGGCCGCACGTTCAGACCTGGAGCCGGCGGCCTTCCGGCGAGATGGCAGGGCGGTGGACGAGCCTGCTGGATTACATCTTGATTATGCGACCGCCCATTTTGAAGACGCTGGAGCCTAACGTGGAAGCATTATCCCGCTACAAGGCCGAGGTAGGCGGAATAGTAATCGCCCGCGAATACTTGCCGGAAGGCGAGCAAGACTACCGTTCAACCGAGGCCGCGCAACGCTTTTACGAGCGGGCGATGGCCAACTGGCGGCCTTGTCTGGGCGGACAGGTGGGCAGGCGCGGGGGCCTGCCCCTACTGTTGGTGGACTACTTCGAGCTATACAACGAGACCGGCCAGACTGGCGAAGACATCAGCCGGCTGGCGGACTTCAGTGTTGAGTGCTGCAAACTGTTCCATCGGGAGGGAGTTAAAGTCGCCGTCGGCAGCTTTAGCGTCGGCAATCCGCCGGACTTGCAGCAGGATTGGGCGCGGTTTCGGCCGGCGGTCGAAGCGGGAGACGCCATAGCCTTGCACGAGTACGGCGCTCCCTACAGCGGAGTGCACAAGCATTGAGCTTTGTAGCGCAGGGGCTTGTCCCCTGCGGGAGGACGGGCGGGGCACAAGGCCCCGCGCTATTGTTACTATCGCAAAAAGCAGTAAGGTTGAACAATGCCGGTCAATTATTATGCTCACCGCTGTATGTGTGGAGCGGGCCGGAGGGGGGAAGTAGCGATCCGCAGATTTCGCAGATGGCGCAGATTCAGCTCCAAGATTCAAATTCCAAAATCGGAACTAGCTATCAGCCGTCAGCTTTCAGCGGTCAGCTAATTCAAAATCCAAAATCGGAAATCGGGATGGTGGACATTGCGCTACCGAAAGGTGCGCGAGCTGATGGGCGATCAGGGTGCGGGCGGAGAGGTGGGCAGGCGCGGGGCCTGCCCCTACGACCGTTTTTGATTACTGAGTGCGGGATTGATCTGGGGTTGGTCGGGCGCGGGCGCAAAGGTTGGCGCAGCGCCGGCCTCAGCGCCGAGGAATATGTACGGCAGTTGGCCTGGTACAACGCGGAACTGGCCCGCGATGACTATGTAATTAGAAGCGACTGTCTTTGGCTGCGGGATGTACCAGGACTGGTCGGACTATGAGGTGGCGGGCCTGCCAGAGTTCGCGTCGTTTGTGAAAGGGGGTGGGTGGATGGCCGTCGAGAAGCCAGATTTCCACCGGCTGGGCGAGTACGGCCGCTGGTCGGTGGCGCGAACAGAGAACCAGGAAGAGCCACGGGACATATTGGCGTTCGTGAAGCACCTGCGGAAACTGGGAGCGGAATACGACAAGCCAGCCAGCTACGGTTGGCCGGGTCAGCCGGTGGCGCAAGTCATTGAGGCGCGCCGACATCTGCAACAGGCGTTGGATCTGTTGGGCACCGGGTAGGGGCGACCCGGCGGGTCGCCCCTACCGCGGGGATGAGGAACCGACTAAGGAGGTGGTGTGGTGCATGCAACAGTTGAACCGAAATTGAGCCGGGTAGGAGCGGTGGTCGGGGGCGCTTTTGAGGCAATCGGAGATCCTGCGAAGACGGGGATCGAGGTCATCTTGATCCGACCGGGTCTCTCCGCCAACGGGCTGCGTTACTCGGCCGAGGTGGTTCGCCGATCAGCGTCCTTGTGGGAAGGCGCCAACTGCTTTCCCGATCACCCAACAGCGGTGGACCTGACCAGGGCCGGCGGCCGGAGCGTGCGCGACCTGGCCGGCCACTATCGCGACGTTCGCTACGTCGAGGGAGTCGGACTGAAAGCGACGCTCCGGCCGCTGTTGGGGACGCCGGCCGGCGACGCCGCGCTAGAGCTAGCCCGGCAGGCATTGGTGGCGCGGGAGGCCGGCGAAGGTGGCCCCCAGGTTGGAATCTCGGCCGATCTGGTCGTGCGAAAGCGCCCGACCGGCCGGAATGAAGATGGACGGGTAGTTTGGGAGGTGGAACAGATTTTGAAGGTAAATTCGGCAGATGTGGTGGTAAATCCGAGCGCCGGCGGCGAGTTTGAGCGGGTGCTCGAAGCTGAAGATTTGAGGGGGTTGATTATGGACTCAGAGATAAACAATGACGGAGCAAAGGCAGCCACACTCGCACAGGAGCTAGCGTCAGCGCAGGCGAGCCGAGTCGCGCTATCCGGCGAGCTACTGAACGCTCGGCTGGCGAACAGCAGCCTGACTAAGCCGGCCAGCGCGCATGTCCGCCGGCAGTTTGAAGGGCGCGCCTTCGAGCCGGTTGAGCTAGACCAGACGATCAACGAGATGCGTGGGCTGCTGGCCTCGGCCTACGAGCCACGGGTGATCGCCGGCGCCGGGGCCTTGCGGCCAAGCGACGTCCAGGTTGGCGCTAGCGCCCGCGACCGCGTTTTCCTGGCGGTCGAGAGGCTGTTTGGCCTGCCACTGCCCGACTACGCCAGCGATATTCCGCGTCTCAGCGGCATCCGGGAAGCGTACATCCTGCTGACCGGCGACAAGCAGTTCACCGGCCGGTACAACTGGGAGGAATCAGTCGTCCGCGAGGCTAACGAGGTCACGACATCGGTGCTGAACGACGCCTTGACCAACGCGATGAACAAGCGGCTGGTCATGGATTACAAGAGCCAGCCCTTGTGGTGGCGGCCATTTGTCACGGTGACGGCGATCAACGATCTGAAGACGCAGACGCGCGTCAAGCTGGACGACTTCACCGCGTTGGCGACTGTACCGAGAACGGCGCTTACGCGAACCTGGCCTGGGGTGACAACAAGGAGACCTATACGCCTTCGAAGAGGGGCAACCTGGTCCAGGTAACGCTCGAATCAATCATCAACGACGACCTGCGTGCCGTCACCCGCGTCCCAAGCAAGCTGGCGGTGGCGGCGGCGATCACCATCAACGAGACGATGTCGGCCCTATTTACCGACAACTCCGGCGACGGGCCGGCCATGGCCGACACCTACAAGGTCTTCGACCTGACCAATCACCAGGGCAACCGAGGAACGACCGCCCTCAGCTCGTCGGCGATGCAGACGGCGATCATCACGATGATGAAGTACACCAACTCGGCCAGCAAGCGGCTCGGCATCCTGCCCCGCTACCTGCTGGCGCCGCCGGATCTGGCTTTCACCGCTCAGGTCATCACTCAGAGCGAGCTTCAGCCCGGCGGCAATAACAACGATGTCAACGTTCTGCGCGGCGCTATCGAGCCGATAGTCGTTCCAAACTGGACTGATACCAACAACTGGTATCTGATGGCTAATCCGGCTCAAATTGAGGGAATCGAGGTCGGCTTCCTTGGCGGGCGCGAGGAGCCGGAGCTACTGGTGCAAGACCAGCCGGCCAACGGCACCGTTTTTACCAACGACGCGATCAGTTGGAAGGTACGGTGGTTCTACGGCGCGGTCTGGCTTGATTACCGGGCGGCCTACGGTTCGATTGTCGCCTGATAAAACCGACGGTCGGTAGGGGCGATCCTTCTGCGGAAGGACGCCCCTACAAATGCCACAAATACGTTTGGAAATGGGGGATGGTAGATGGGCGCATTTGAATTTGACCAATACCGGGCGCTGATGGTTGCGCTGCGCTTGGCGAACCAGGACGTTGAGGCGGCGGCGGGTAACGTGGCAGCGCCGGCCGCCACTCAGATAGGGATTGTCACGAACGGCCGGCTGTACCTGTTCGATGGCGCCGCCTGGCGGCGGGCGCAGGCGGGGCCGGTTGCTGAAGGCGATGACTCGACCGGCGGCATGCTGAAAGTCGCGCCGGGGCTGAAGAACGCGGCTGGCACACTGGAGCCTTGGAGAGGGGCTGCAACTAACGCGGACGCGCTGGCTGTGCTGACGCGGGCGCAAGCGGCGCAGGTGGCAGCGCTGGGGATGGGACTGGCGCCGGACGGCGCCTTTGACTTTCTTCGCACCGACGGCAACTCCGGCGGCAATCTGGGCGCCTTGCGAATAGTCCTCACCGGCATCGGGCCGGTGACGTTCGACTCGCAGACAGGGGTAGCCGCAAATGGTAGCTCAATGCCGGTGTCCGGGCTGCTTGGCTTTCGGGATTTGATCTTGCAGTTGGACGTGACCGGCGTTCCTACCGGCGGCGCTCCGACGCTGGACATCAACGTGATGACAATCGCTGATGGCGCCAATTGGTTCTCAATCGGGGCGTTCGCTCAAATTGGAGGAGCTACTGCGCGGCGGATTTTGCGGTTGGCCGGCACGGTGGACCCAGGAGCAACCGGCAAGGAAGAAGCAGCGCCGGCAACGCTAGCAGCCAGCGCGGTCCGGAATGGCCCCTGGGGCGACCAGATACGGATTGACCGAGCGTTCGCGGCCGGCGGCTCGACCGGTGGCTACACCTACACGGTGAAGGGAATCCTCAAGTGATTTTGGATTTTCGATTTTGGATTGGGCAGGCACGGGGGCCTGCCCTTACGGATCTTGGATTGCTGATAGCTGATCGCTGACTGCTGATAGCTAATCTAGACTTTATCCATTTGGTCG
>JBCLEL010000002.1:0-25936 GCA_038913435.1 Chloroflexota bacterium | reverse complement strand
ATCCTTTTTATGGTTCTCCTAGTTGATTTTCTGCCGGCTAACTCTGTTGTTGCATCACTTAATGATTCGTCCCCCTTTGTTCGTTGGGGGTATGTCGTCACTTACGACCAACGTTCAACCGAGTCGCTACGCAAATACGGGAAGAGCATTGACATAGCCTCGCCCGGCTTCTACGGAGTGACCGGCGCGGGAACCATTACCGGCGGTCACGAGCCAGAGATCGCCGACGCCGCCCGTGTCAATGGCGTGTTGCTAGTGCCGATGGTGCAGAACAAGTCCGACTACCAGAACTTCACGCCGGTCTTGCGGAAAGGCGCGTTGCGCGACCGGGTGATTGCGGACCTGATCGCGTTGATAGACCGTTACGGCTACGATGGCATTCAGATTGACTTTGAAAACATCCTGGCCGAGGACCGCGACAATCTGACCGCCTTTATGGGCGACCTGTGGCGCCGGCTGGCCCCGCGCGGCAAGCTGGTGACGGTTGCCGTCGCTTCTAAATCGCAGGACGTGCGGACCGGCTGGGCTGGCCCTTATGATTACGCCGCGTTAGGCAAAGTATCCCACTACGTCGTGCTGATGACCTACGGCTACCGTTCGGCGTCCAGTCGAGCGCCCGGCTCCACCGCTCCGATCAACTGGGTAGACGCCGTCGCTGCTTATGCGGCCAGCCAGGTTGATCCGCAGAAGCTGCTACTGGGATTGGGCTTTTGGGGCTACGACTGGCGCCTCGATGCCGACGAACGGGCGTTGACGCGCACCTACGACGAGGTGATGGAGTTGGCGCGCAAATCCGGCAGTAAAGTTGTCTACGATGAGTCGGTCCAGTCACCATATCTTCGCTACCAGTTGAACGGTCAGCGGCGCGAGGTGTGGTTTGAGGATGCTCGCAGCGCGTTGGTGAAGGCGGATGTAGCGCGAAAGTACCGGCTGGCCGGCGTAGCCGGCTGGCGGTTGGGCCACGAGGACCCCGCCGTCTGGCAGGCTCTCGATTACCGGGGGCCGGCCGAGATTAGCTTGGCAAATGGCCGGTTCTTCACCCAGACCGGCGGAAGTGGCGGCAAAGGTTATTCGGTTGTTGATCTGAAAGGCGGCCCGCGTTTCTGGACCGAGTTTCTGCGGCTCGGCGGCGTTGATACATTGGGCTACCCGATCAGCCGGCCATTCGTCGGGTTTGATGGCTTTACCTATCAGGCTTTTCAGCGCGGAGTCCTGCAATGGCGGCCAGAGCTTGGGCTCGCCTATCTGACAAATGTCTATGACATGCTATATGACCAGGGACGCGAGTCGGTCTTGGCAGGTACTGGCGTTCCGTCGCCAGTTGCCGATGATGGATCAGCCGGCGATTGGGTCGCGGCCAAACGGATCCGCTTTGGCTGGTTGTCGCAGCCGGAGATCAAGCGCCACTTCCTGGCGAACCCAAATCCCAAGCGGATCAGCAAGTGGAACGAAGACCTGGCGATCCAATTGTATGGTCTACCAGCATCCAAGCCGGTCAAGGCCGGCCCCTTCATCGTCCAGCGTTTCCAGCGCATCTCGCTCCAATTGTGGGTTGAGAGCGTGCCTGGCATGCCGGCCAAGGGTGCGGTCGTCGGTATCCTCGGGGGCGATTTTTTGAAGCAGGCCGGCCTGATTCCGCCGGCCGCCGCCGGCCCGGAGTTGAACCCGCTTATGTTCCGCCGGTAAGGGTCTAGCGCCCGCGACGCCACATCAAAAGTAGGCGCTTCTCACTAGACAGAAGGCTCGTTCATCCCCTTCTAGGCTGGAAGGATCGGAATCGCGAGTGTTGCCGACAGTCACAAAATCACAGATTTGCCATCCTGTTCTTTTTAGGATGCGGCGCAACCCCGCCTCCGAGAAAATCCAGTAGTTAGTTGGATCGTTATTCGCCTCCCTATCATCGAGCAAGTAAGCAACTGGGATGTCGTGCAAGCGGGTCTTCTTATCGGTTGTTAATTTTGCGATGCGCGTACTGATAAGACAATACCTTGCCGATTTAGCGAGGGTTTCTAGAACATAATATGGGTTTCTCAGATGATAAAGAGTCCCCAAAAAGAAGATTAGCCCATAATTTTTTGGCGGCAGAGTGAAGTAAGAGTCCAAATCTATCTCGTGGATCGCCACCGAAGACGAGAGCGCTGTCTTGAGTAATCCGGCGCCGCGCAGTCCGTTAAAGTTCGTGGGGGCATGGTCAATAAGGTCCACGCTAACCCCAAGGCTCCCCAAAAAAAACGCCAGGTCCCCATCGGCGCCGCCAATATCTGCTACCGGTTTTCCGTCAATCAAGTCCATCAGTAAACGATTGGGGCCGGTTAGCAGCGCGTCAAGATGAGTAAAGTTGCTCATGATGTGATAGGGATACCAAAAGGACTTAGGAGCGAGTTCTGCCTTCTTGATGGTCAGGAACTGCTCAAAGACCAGTGCTTTATTCCCTATCTCCTTAATGTCTGTAACAACGTTACTATGGTTAACTCGCTGAATAGGCTTAACCGGGTCGGATGAATCAATATCCGGATCGTCGTTCAGATGCGAGGTTTGCTGGGGGTGGCGGATCAGATGGAGTTGCCGGCCGGCCTCTAGCCTTGCTGCGTTGAGCAATAGCGCCAGGACGACAAAAGGGAAAGCCATAAACTGCAGAATAGTCCCGATTGGCCTTATAAGCAATATATCGAGAGCGCGAAAGGGATTCTTAAGCGAAAGGTGCCAGGCACGGGTCTCGAATACCTCCTTGAATAACGGCCAGGCGCGTTTCCGAAAGCCACCACTGGCAAATACGCGCATAGAGTCGTCTAGGACCAACCCCTGGCCGGGATGGAGTGCCAGAGCAAGCAGCTTCGTCCAGTTGTACTCAGGTTCGAATGTTCGTAGGGTGACGATGAACTCTGGCCGGAGCGTTCCCAACTCACGCAACAGGCTCGGTAATGACCAGAATCCCCGATAAAAAACTATCCCGGAGATTTCGAACCGTCGGCTAAACTCTTGTCCCGCGCTCTCATCGGCCCAGAGGGATATTTTGGCATTTGGGAACTTAAGACGTAACAATCCCAGCGCCTGGTTCAGGTAAGGAGCGGAGCTAGTCTTCGCCAGGAGGATCCTGTTGATCGGTCGGCCGGCTGACCATTCTGTCAATGAGATTAGTTTGCGGTTCATTGGGTCTTACGAGTCTAGCTTACCGGGGCGACGGTTGGGGCCGCCTGCCTCGCCCCTGGTATCTTCGCATCCAGATGTTGGTAATACAAGCGCTCCAGGTTGTTCACAATAGCCTCCCAGTCATAGTATTGCTCAACCGCTCGCCGGCCGTACTTGCCGATCCTAGCAGAAAGATCGGGGTCAGCGAGCAGACGTGCAACCGCTTGGGCAAACTCATTCGGGCTGTCAGCAATCAGAAGGTCACGCCCAGGCTGGCAGTGGATGCCTTCCGCTCCGATCGTGGTCGTGACTATGGGAATGCCGGTCGCCATCGCTTCGAGGAGCTTTATCCTGGTCCCGGCGCCGATGCGTATCGGCGCTACAAATACCGCCTTCCGCCGGTAATATTCGCGAACATTTTCAACGTAACCGGTTACTTTGATCGCCGGGTCCAGCGCCAGATCATATACCTCTTTGGTCGGATTATTACCCACGATCGTCAATCTGATCTCTGGTCGGAGGGTCTTCAGACTAGGGAAAATCTCCCTCGTGAAGTACAGCATGGCATCAATGTTGGGTGTGTGACGCATGTAGCCTAGAAATAGCACAGTGTCCGGTTCAACCAGACTCCCATCGCGTGGCTGGTAGTAGGAGATATCTACTCCATTGGGCGAGGTGGCGATTGCCACATCAGGCAGGTATGAGCGAAGGAAGTCCTCCTCCAGCTCGGACATGGTCAGAACTAGATCAAAACGCGGGCACATCGCTAGTTCATAGTTGAACATCCTCAGCCACTTGAGCCAGGCGCTGGCCTTGCGCCGAGACCAGGGCTGGTTCATGAACTGGCGATAAAGTGAGCGGAAGCTAAGATCATGTTCGGTCAGAACGCTTAGATAGCGACGCGATGTAGTGGCGTAGTGGGCCATCTGGGTGTACTCGATCTGGAGCACATCTATGTCATCCTGAATAGCATCCTGAAGCGCCTGCCACATCTCCGGCGAATCGAACTCAACCCGGCAGAGCGGATCAGGCCCGAACCGATTGTAGCGACCATAATCCGGATCGCGGACAATCGGAATCACTCGCTCGCAGTATTGTTCGAGGTGTCGGACCTGGACCGCTTCATCTTCGTTATCAGTATAGGTGAGCAACGTCACCCGGTGGCGGGCGCCCAATCGTTTGAGCACGTTGTACATCCGGACTGCGCCGCCGTGGGTCATTGGGTAGGGCGCGTATGGACTCACAAATACAATCTTGAGTTGCTGATTGGCCGGTAATGACCTAGTAGCCCCGAACTTCTCCTTGAAAGCAAAAAGACTATTGGCCACCTGACATACGGTATTGTCATTCCACGTTTCGAACCGCCGCTCATGCCAGATCCGGCGGAGGACCGATGGCAATAAGGCCAGGGATGAGCGCAGTGTATGGAGTTCCGTCTCGCCGTTTAGCGCAGCTTTGAGGTATGCCTTTGGTTGACTGAGGGCGTGTTCCAGGAGAATCCGGGGATTGCTCACGTTTTTCCAAACGAATAGCGTAGCGTTCCGCTGAAAGATGCTCTTTACGTAGTTCTCATCAAAGCTCCGGCCGATGGTCCCCCGGTGCTTATGGTGGACTACGCTTTCAGGATTGAGCACGCTGGGCCAACCTCGCTTCCAAGCGCGATACGACAGGTCGGTATCTTCAAAGTAGAATGGGTGATAAAGCTGGTCGAAGCCTCCTAGCGCCATAAACTTTGTCCGGTCGTAGGCTGAGGACCCACCGCCGGCGTAGAATACCGGCTGGATCGGCGGCTCGTCGGCTTGTGCCTGCTCATGCGTCACCTGAAGCGCGCCGCCGATGAAGAAGCCACGAGTCTTGCCGGTTTCTTCGCGCCGACGAGCGTTATCCCAGAAGTGGATCTGGGAGGTCACCGCAAAGGTGTCCGGGTGCTGGAAGCCGCTAAGGAGAGCGGTCAGAAAGCCAGATTCGACCTTCATGTCATTGTTCAGAAAGACTAGATACTTGCCTCTGGCCGCCGCCGCGCCAATGTTGCAGGCGCCGGCGAATCCCAAGTTTTTCGGTTGCGCCAACACCAGCACCGAGGGAAAATTTCCCTGAATAAAGCTGACGCTCTCATCGGCGCTCGCGTTATCTATTACGATGATCTGGTGGGAGCCTGGGGTTGTCCCCACCGATTCGACTACCGATGGAAGGCACTGGGCGAGCAAGTCCTGCCCGTTCCAGTTAGGGATTATTATTGAGGCGATGGCAGCCGATTCATTGTCTAGCCGGTCGCGTGGTCGAGATCGCAGTCCAGCCAGCGCATTGACCGCAATCAATACAAGAACCACTATAAGGCGAATCGGGTAAACGAGTAAGACCCAGATTATGCCAAGCACTTGATCGCCATGCTTCCAATCCCTGAAGGACTATACTGTCAGTCCACGGATGATATATGGGCCCACAAAATGATACTGTAATGCGACGCCTGACGTTTTTGACTGGCTTTCGCTCATTTGTGGTAAACTCTGGCCTGTGAGATTGCTTGATCGAATAATTGTCTTAGAGCTTCCTGGTAAGGTCTTCAGATGAAGTGTCTGAGAGAGCCTGCCTTGGACTTGAGCTGGGGAGTAGTATATGCCGTCAATTGGGCCTCTTGAGCTAATAATTATCTTGGCAATAATAGTTATCATCTTTGGCGTCGGCAAGCTGCCTGAGATCGGTGGCGCGTTGGGTCGGGGCATCAAGGAGTTCCGCAACAGCGTGCAAGGTGGAGTGGACGAAGACGAAAAGGCAGAGAAGCCGGCCGCCAAAGAGCCTAGCGAGAAGGTTTAGCTCCCCTGCTCTTCGCGGTTGCCAAGTGGTTTAGGCGGTCCTTCCCAGGAAGGACAACTTGTTAAGCGTTGATGAGGCGCTGGGTCGTATTCTCGCCCAGGTAGAATCTCTCCCCGCTGAGAAGTTGCCTATCCTGGATGCGCTCGGCCAGGTGTTGGCCGAGGACATAACATCCACATTTAATATCCCTCCGTATGACAACGTTGCGATGGACGGCTATGCTGTCCAGGAGCCAGACATCGCCGGCGCCAGCCGCGATGCACCCCGCAACCTGCGCGTCATCGGCGAACTCCCGGCCGGCCTAGCTCCCCAGCAGTCGGTCGAGCCAGGAACGGCGATACGGGTGATGACCGGCGCGCCGTTGCCACCGGGCGCTGACACGGTGGTCCCCTTCGAGTCAACCAGCGAGTACGTCTCCTCCGGCAAACGCGCATCGCTTGATACGATTCAGGTATTCGATTCATCACCAGCCGGCGCCAACGTTCGTCGAGCAGGCGAGGACATCCAGGCCGGCGCGGTGATTCTGGCTAAAGGTACCGAGCTTCGGCCGGCTGACATCGGCGTTTTGGCCTCGCTGGGTCTGCCGATGGTCAAGGTCCACCGCCGGCCACGGGTGGCTATCTTGTCAACTGGCAATGAGCTGCTCCCACCGGGCGAGCCGCTGGTTCCCGGCAAGATCTACGATTCCAACACCTACTCGCTGGCGGCGTTGGTGAAACGCTACGGCGGCCTGCCGGTCGTCTTGGGCATCGCCCGCGACGAGATCGAAGACCTGCGCCAGAAGGTGCGGGCCGGCCTGGAAGCCGACCTGCTGTTGACCTCGGCCGGCGTGTCGAAGGGCGACTACGACATCGTCAAAGATGTCCTGGCGGCCGAGGGCAAGGTCGAGTTCTGGCAGGTGGCGATCAAGCCGGGCCGGCCGATGGCTTTCGGCGTCCTTCCGCGGAAGGACGGCGGCGTGCCGCACATCGGTCTGCCGGGCAACCCGGTCGCCTCGATGGTCGCCTTTGAGCAGTTCGTCCGGCCGGCGATTCTCAAGATGATGGGTAAGCGCAACTTGCGGAAGCCGGAGGTGGAGGCGATCTTCCACGGCCGCTATCCGAACGGCGACCACCGGCGTTGCTACGCCCGCGTAAGGGTTGTCGAGGAGAACGGCGAATTGCACGCCTACTCAACCGGCCCCCAGGGCTCCGGTATCCTCACCTCGATGGCCTACGCCAATGGTCTAGCGGTTGTGCCGGAGAGCCTGAGTATGGCCGAGGATGGCGTCCGGTTGAAGGTGCAGATGCTCGACGACGATTTTAGATTTTGGATTTTAGATTTTGGATTGAGGCCGGTCGGTGAACGAGCAAGAGTTCAAAGATAGAACCAAGAGGATGGGATTGGCGGTGATCCGGCTAGTAAATGGGTTGCCGAATACCAG
The DNA here is from genome assembly GCA_038913435.1 of Chloroflexota bacterium. Taxonomy (GTDB): domain Bacteria; phylum Chloroflexota; class UBA6077; order FW602-bin22; family JBCLEL01; genus JBCLEL01. Next base: position 18,570 of record JBCLEL010000002.1, on the reverse strand, counting down.
GACTGCCGATGTGATCGGGAGGCAACTGCTCCGGTCTGCGACTTCGGTGGGAGCTAACTATCGTGCCGCGTGTCGAGGTAAGTCCACTCCTGACATCATTGCCAAGCTAGGCGTCGTTGAGGAAGAATCTGATGAGACGTTGTACTGGCTGGAACTGCTTATCGAGTCCGGCGCTGTGCCGGCTGCCAATGTAGATGGTCTCTTACAGGAAGCGAACGAGATTCTGGCGATGACAGTCGCGTCTATCAAGACGCTAAGGTCACGCAGATAAGCAGGTCGAAAGCAAAACTCGGTATTCGGGCGCGAATATGGGTTAGAATATCCCGTGCTCTAGTTAGTAGGTTGCCACTAGCTGTAATCCAAAATCTAAAATCGCAAATCGTTTCGGGGGCGTAGCTCAGCGGGAGAGCATTGCGTTCGCATCGCAGGGGTCAGGGGTTCGAATCCCCTCGCCTCCACCGGGGATTTTGGATTTTAGATTGCCGATTTTCGATTAGGGTTACTTGAGACAAATCCAAAATCTAAAATCTCGGTGGGTTGCCGATTTTCGATTTAGGGATTACTCCGACTTGAATCCAAAATGGTGAAAATGGGCACGTTCGCCGTACCTATACAAATAGTCGGTCCGACCGGCCGGACTGTCGAGGTCGAGGCGCTGGTTGATACTGGCGCTTCTGACACCCTCCTGCCAAGAGGCATTCTTTTGGAACTAGGTGTAAAGGTGTTGGATCGCGCTAACTACGAACTGGCCGACCAGAGAATAGTTGAGTTTGAGGTTGGCGAGGTCCAGATTCGGATAGATGGACGCGAAAGAACTGCGCTAGTTGTGTTTGGCTCGGCGGACGCAACCCCACTTCTGGGCGCCACAACCATGGAATTGTTCAAGTTCGCAGCGGACCCGGTTGGCCGGCGGCTGTTGCCGGTGCCCGGCCTGCTGAAGCCAATCAATTTTGGATTTTAGATTGCCGATTTTGGATTAGAAACGACCACAATCCAAAATCCGAAATCCAAAATCTAAAATCGTGATGGGGGTTAGGAACAAATGATAGAGCAGGCGCTCCAAGTCGCCGATCCTCGTCTAGCTGAGGCAGTTCGCCGGCTGATCGAAGCGATGCGGCCGGAACAGATATACCTGTTTGGCTCGCAGGCCAGCGGTGAGGCAACCGCCGACAGCGATTATGACCTGCTCGTGGTCGTGGCGTCGTCCGCTCTTCCTCCGCATCAGCGGGCACAGGCGGCTTATAGGGCGCTGTTCGGCGTCGGTATCCCGGTTGACGTGCTAGTGCTGACTCGCGCCGAGTTCGAGCGTCAGGCGGTTGTCATTGCGTCGCTGCCGGCGACGGTGGCGCGTGAGGGACAGCTACTCTATGCAGCCTGACGATGATAATTTTGGATTAACGATGACCAAAACTCAAAATCCAAAATCTAAAATGTGGAAAAGATGGGAATCTTTAGCGTACCTATACAAATAGTCGGTCCGACCGGTCGGACTGTTGAGGTCGAGGCAATAGTGGACACCGGGGCGACTCGTACTTTGGTTCCCAGGACGATTTTGGTGGGCCTCGGTGTTGAACCACTAGAGCAGATTAGCTTCCAGTTGGCCGATGATCGTATTCAGGAGTATTACGTGGGTGAGGCCCGAGTGCGTATTGATGGGCGGGAACGGACAACGGTAGTCATCTTTGGGCCGGAAGGGATTGAGTCTCTTTTAGGAGCAACCACGCTGGAGCTGTTTAACCTAGCGGTCGACCCGGTCCGCCAGCGTCTTTTGCCGGTGCCCGGCCTGCTGAAGCCAATTTTGGATTTTAGATTGCCGATTTTGGATTAGCGACGACTACAATCCCAAATCCCAAATCTAAAATCTCGGTGCTGCCGGCCATTGACAGGCGCTAAAACACCACTACAATAAGCCTTAGCCGCGCTGAACGATAAGTGGCGGCTGAGCAGTCTCCAATGGACTTGCGACTACGGCGACCCTCGATCAAGTGGCTGCTACCGCCGGCAGTGGCGCTGCTGGCCGGCTTGCTGCTGAGCGGCGTCGGTTTGGCGCAGACATCGACCCCCACGCCAACCGTCACGCTGACCCCGACTGCAACGTCAACGCCGGGCACCGGCGTCGGCGGCCCGATCAACTTTGATACGGTCTGGGGCCTGGCCGGCAGTCCGTATTTTGCCAACACCAGCGTCTACGTCTCCTCCGGTGTCACGCTCAGGATTGAGCCTGGGGTGGAGGTCCGCTTTGCAGCGGACAAGGCCATGCAGGTTGACGGCACGCTGATCGCACGTGGGACCGCCGGCCAGCCAATCGTCTTTAGCTCAAAAGTCGTTCCGCGAGCGCCAGGCAACTGGAAGGGGATAATCTTCAGTTCGTCGGCCGTGCCCACCACCTACGACTCAAACTACAACTACGTCTCCGGCAGCATCCTGCAATACGTGACAGTCGAGTACGCCGGCGGCAGCGCCGCCGATGGCGCCATTTCGCTTGCCCAGCAGGTCTTGATCGATCACAGCACTGTGCGGAACAACGCCAGTCGTGGCATCGACGCCATCATCATCAGCGCCAGGATCACCAATAACATTATCTCGGGCACCGGTGGCTGGTACAACTACGGCGGCGGCGTCTTCGCCGGCTCGAACAGCACGATCACCGGCAACACCGTCTCTGGCAACTCCGCCCACTACGGCGGCGGCATCTACGCCGGCTCGAACAGCACGATCACCGGCAACACCGTCTCGGGCAACTCCGCCTTCTACGGCGGCGGCATCTACGCCGACTCGAGCATCACGATCACTGGCAACACCGTCTCGGGCAACTCCGCCGCCCTCTACGGCGGCGGCGTCTACGCCGGCTCGAACAGCACGATCTCTGGCAACACCATCTCGGGCAACACGGCCGGCGGCACCGGCTACTACGGCTACGGCGGTGGTATCTACGCCGGCTCCGGCGCGATCACGGGCAACTTAATCTCCGGCAACTCGGTGGGAGGGACTGGGAGTCGGGGGTCTGGCATCTTCGTCAGTGCTAGTAACGTCACTATCGAATCGAACACGGTAGTTGGCAACAGAGTGATTCTCAGCGTTGGCGAGACCAGCACGACCGGCGGTATTGCCGTATCAGATGGAGGTCATCCGACGCTGCGTCTGAACACCATCATCGGCAACCAGCCCTACGACCTGGCAAATCACAACGCTTACAACTCAACTACTTTCGTGAACGCCGAGAGCAACTACTGGGGCACGACCAGCGATTCAGAGGTTCAGGCGCGGATCTACGACTTCTATGACGACGCTAGCCTCGAGCGGGTGGACTACTATCCGTTTCTGACGGCGCCGGACGCTTCGACCCCGCCGACACTTACTCCTACGCCAACATCAACGCAAACTGCAACTCGTACACCGACATCTGGACCGACCATTACCTCAACATCAACACCGACGTGGACACCGACAAACACCAGGACCTCCACCTCGACCGGCACGCCGACCGCCACACCGACTCAGACTGCGACAAATACGGCGACCTCGACCTTCACGGTGACCAACACCGCGACTGGAACGGCGACAGTGACATTGACGCCAACTCAGACGCCAACCAACATCTCAACCCTTACTCCGACCGGCACGGCTACGGTGACGCCGACGCCGACAATGACCACCACCTCAACGATCACACCGACCCCAACCAATACACCCACGCCGACGCCAACACCGGTTAGTCGGGTGCGCCTGCCGGTGGTCTGGCGCTCGCTGGTCGGCGGCTGGTAGCCGGCCGGCTTGACCTAACCCCCGACCCTCGCCCAGGTGACACGGTTAGTTGTCCGGCGCGCCGTCCGCCACCCAGGCCACGATGACTGCGATCTCATCCGCTGTAAGTGGCGGCCCGCCATACGGCATCTGGCCGGTGCGAACCACCTGGACCAGCCGGCTGCGTTGAGGATCGCCGGGGTCGTCCGACCTGCTGTCGGCCATCGCCACCCGCAATGGCGACTGATTGATACCGCTGCTGGTCCGCACGGCTGACCGCTCGGCCTACTTCGAGTACTCGACCGGCCTAACCGACGCGATCAGGATCGAAGCCTACCAAGCGCCGGGCTTCGACGACTATCAGGCGTATAGCCTCTCGGTGGTTGACCCGTCCAGCCAGATTGGCAACGTCGGCGTAGTACGTCTGCTGGAAAACGGGGAAGCGCCAATAGCGTTCGGGGCCGGCTGGAATCTGGTCGGCCTGCCGGTGAAGCCATTCGCCGATCTGGATAGTGCGACGTTCCTGACGAGGCTGGCGGCCGGCGGGGTGGACGCGATTCAACTGGCGCGCTGGCGGCCAGAGGCCGGTCGCTACGATATTTACCTCGGTGGCTCAGGTGGTCCGTCCTGGCCGGTCGAGCTAGGCAAGGGGTACTTCGCCCGCGTCGCCAACGCCGGCGGGACGGTTACGCTGGCCGGCAAGCGGCTGGTAGAGCCGGTGAGGCTCGACATAACGATGGCCGGCTGGAATGCGCTGGCGGTCCCGTTCAGCCGCGAGGCGTTGGACTCGGAAGGACTGCTTCAGATGCTGGTGAGGAATGGCGTTGATGCGATCCAGATTGTGAAGTGGGAGGGCGGGCGCTGGCACGTCCATGCTAGAGGTTCGGATTTCGGGATATGGGCGATCCAGCCGGACCGGGGCTACTTTGTCCGGCTGCTGAGCCTGGGGCTGTCGCCGCCGGCTACTCCTACGCCGGCGCCTTTCTTCACGCCGGCCGCCACGCCGACGCCGGCCGGCGTTGCGGCCTATACCGCGACCGTCACAGCGACCGCGACTGTAACGATTACGCCTACACCGTGGCCGGCCGGCGTTGCAACCTACACCGCCACGATCACGCCCACGGCGACAAGCACTCCCCAACCACCCGGCGCTATCACTCACACACCTACCAGGACGCCAACGGCTACGCTGACGGTTACGCCGACTCCGGGCGTAGTGACCTCAACTCGACCACTGGCGCGGTAAGGCCGGCGGTTGTGGCTTGGTCAGCGTATAGGCAGCGCATCGGCTTCCGCCGGCTCCAGCAACAGGACGCGGCCGGTGCGTTCTTCGAGAAACACGACTCAAAGCGTATAATCAAGTGGTCGCAGAGAACCCAAATTAGATAGGAAGTTTTATGCTGAGAAGAGGCGCTCAATATGTGGTGGACGGCCGTGGGCGAAAACGGGCAGCCATCCTTGGCATCGCCGAATACAGAAGCCTTCTCGATCGTTTGGAAGAGCTAGAGGATGCGCTTGACCTCGATGAGGCTGTCCGCACAGGTCAGGAGTTTCGAGACTACGCTGATGCGAGAGCAGAACTGAAGCGTGAAGGCCGCTTGTGAGCTATACGGTGCTGCTGGAGCGCCGTGCTGAACGGGAGTTACGAGACCTGCCAGCAGTCGTGCTAAAGCGAGTTGATCGCCAGCTTCGAGTTCTGGCGGTAGATGCTCGTCCACCAGGCGCTACTACGCTGAAGGGAAAGGAGGTCGAGGGCTGGCGGCTGCGGGTAGGGGACTATCGCATCCTTTATACAGTTGATGATTCCGCCTATTTGGTTCGCGTCTATCGCATCAAGCACCGCCGGGAAGCCTATCGTTAGCTGGCCGCTGGTGAGGTGAGGCCGGCGGTTGCCAGGGCCGGACGGGCAAAGGGCAGAAAGAGGTCTTCCTCTTTCTCGGTTAGGTATTCATGAAACACGTGGCCGGGTGGTATGCCCTTGCGCTCTAGTTGCCTGATGAGCCGTTTTAGGCTTTTCGATGGCCCCCACGACCTGCTGGTTGCAGATAGCCACCCACCGTTCAGGGTACTGTTGGAGAAGCTCTTGGCGGTGCTGGTCAAAGTACAACATGTCCTGGGTGAACCGTTCAATCTCTTGTTGGACCTGCATAGCAGTACCTCCTACCAGGGAGTATAAAGCAGATTTATGTCCTCGGCGATGCCGGCGGGTTGCAGCGGCCGGCCATTTCACCAAAGTAGTGTCTTCCAAACGTGATAGCGTATTATGAAAGGGCCGGTGGCAAGGATGGTTGAGCGCCGCCGGCAGGAGTCGCCAAACGTCGTCCGCAGTCTAACAATGGAAATGAAGGCTACATAAAGTGGTGGAACAGCTAGAACATATTTCTATCGAGGGAGTGAAGCGCAAGGTAGTTCCCATCTTGGAGCGCCACGGCGCTAGGCGGGCCGGGATATTCGGTTCGCTGGCGCACGGCAAGGTGGGCCGGCGCAGTGACGTTGACATCCTGGTGGACCTCGGCAGGGCCATCGGGCTGTTTGACTTTGTCGGACTAAAACTTGAACTGGAAGAGGCGCTAGGCCGCAAGGTTGATCTGGTCGAGTACGATGCTATCAAGCCGTTTATCAAGGAGCGGATTCTTGCCGAGGAGATCCGAGTCCTTTGAAGAGAGACCTGCGGCTGTATTTTGAAGACATAACCGAATGCATAGGCAAAATACAGGGATATACAAAGGGACTCTCCGAAGACGAGTTTCTCGATAACACTCTGATTCACGATGCGGTGTTGCGGCGGCTGGAAATCATAGGCGAGGCCGTCAAACATATTCCCCGTCGAGTACGCGATAAAAATCCAGACGTGCCCTGGAAGAATATAGCTGGCACAAGAGATATTCTGATCCACGAATACTTCGGGGTGCACCTACGCAATGCCTGGAAGATTATCCAAGATGATCTACCTGACCTAAAGCGTCGAATTGTCGAGATGCGGGAGTCCCTGGAGCAATGACGCGGTTCTGTTATCCATTACATTCGGCTATTGCGGCGACCGCCGGTCGCCCCTACATTCGCAACGAGGCATTCCGTGCCATCTAAAGTCCGCGTCGGAATGATGGGGCTGGGATCAATCAGCCAGACCCACCGCAATAACCTTGCCAAGATGCCGGACGTTGAGGTCAGCGCCGTCTGGGACCTCAATCCGGCCCGCGCCGGCGAGGTCGCCGCTCAGATCGGCGGTCATTGCCGGCCGTTCGACGACTACCGCGAGCTGATCGAAAAGGCCGGCGTTGATTGCCTGTTCATCGCCATCCCGCCGCATACCCACGAAGACCACGAGATTCTGGCCGCCCGGCGCGGCATACCGTTCCTGGTTGAGAAGCCGGTCCATCGCTCGTTGGAAAAGGCGCTGGCAATAGAGCGGGAGATCAGCAAGAGCGGCGTCATCCATGCCGTCGGCTACCACAACCGCTACCTGCCGCACGCCGAGGTTGCCAGGGATACGATCAGCAAGGCAACGGTTGGGCTGGCGATGGGGTTTGCTTTCTGGAAACAACCGGCCGGCTACAACCTTACCCCGTACCATAGCTGGCTTTTCAAACGCGAGCTTGGCGGCGGACAGATATTCGAGCACACGACCCATATATTCGACCTATGCCGCTACTTCGTCGGCGAGATCACGTCGGTCTATTGCCGGCAGGCCAAGCGGCTCGACCACAGCAAAATCCCCGGCGGACACACCACCAGCGATGTTGACGCCGTGGTGCTTGAGTTTGCCAACGGCGCGCTGGGGCTGGTTGGCGACGGCCACATGACGCCGACCGGCTACTGGTGGGGGGTGCGCGTATTGACGGACGCCGGGATCGTCGAGTACGACGAGTCAAAGCTACGCATCTTGCGCGATGAAAGGGTTGACGAGTACGCGCCGGCCCTGCCGGATGGAAAGCACATGAGTCAGGACTCAGCGTTTATCCAGGCGGTGCGCACCGGCGACCGCAGCCCGATCCGCTCAACTTATGCCGATGGCATCCGCTCGATGGCGGTTGCGCTGGCGGCGCTGGAATCCGCCGACATCGGCCGGCCAAAAATGATTTTAGATTTTGGATTTTAGATTTTGGATTGTGGAACCGGCGAACCAACGCATTATCGTGTAGGGGTCAACCCCTGTGTTGACCCCTGTGCGTAACAACACCATGAGGAGGAGATAACGTGAAGATCGTTGATGTCAAGGCGTACAACATTGACCTGGGACCGATTGAGAAGCCGTTTCACGACGCCACCGTCGAGAGCCGGTGGAGCTACTTTGGGATCGTCCAGGTGTTCACCGACGAGGGGATCACCGGCGTCTGTCCGACCCACGCGAACCCTCGGATCGTCGAGGGCAAGCTGAAGAGTTGCATCCTCGGCGAGAACCCGCTGAACTACGAGCGGGTCTGGGCCAAGCTCCAACCGCGAATGCCTTACAGCATCCTCGATACCGCCAAGATTGACATCGCCATCTGGGACCTGATCGGCAAGGCGTTGAACCAGCCGGTCTGGCGGTTGCTGGGCGGCGCGCAATCAGCGGTGCGGGTCTATTGCGCCGGCGGGTTCTACGCCGATGGTAAGACAATAGCCGACCTGCAAGAGGAGATGGTCGAGTACGTCGAGATGGGTTACACGGCGGTGAAGATGAAGATCGGCGGCGCTCCCTTCAAGGAGGACGTGGCCCGCGTAGAGGCAGTGCGGGAAGCGATTGGGCCGGACATTGACCTGATGATTGACGCCAATCACGCTTGGACGACGGCGGAGGCGATCCAGTTTGGCGAGGCGGTCGAGGATTTCAACCCGTTCTGGTTCGAGGAGCCGGTAGATTCGCAGAACGCCCGCGCCTGCGCCGAGGTTGCAGCCGCGCTGGATATGCCGGTCGCCACTGGCGAGAACCTACAAGGCCGGCAATCCTTCCGCGACCTGATTGACGCCAGGGGCGCTGACATCATCCAAGCCGACGCCTTCAACTGCGGCGGCATCACCGAATGGCGCAAGATCGCCGCCTACGCCCAAGCCCATAATCTGCGGATGGCGCCGCACGGAAACGCCCTCATTGGGTGTCAGTTGGTAGCGGCGATGCCGCATGGCCTGATCGTGGAGTCCGGCCCGATGCGGCCGCCCAAGGCCGGCCGGCACTGGCGCTCGGTCTCCCATCGCCCGCCGGTGTTCCAGCCGCCGGAGATGAGGGACGGGATGATAGTAATGCCGGAGCGGCCCGGGCTGGGCTTGCAGATAGATGAGGAGTTATTGAAAGAGCTACTAAAGCGGCCGAGCCAGACAGTATAGGCTAGTGTAGGTTCAAGATAGTCTTTTGGGAAAGGTTTTGGGTGTGCGTCGTTGTCGGCAAGGTCCCGTAGCGCGGGGGCTTGTCCCCCGCTCGCTTCCTAATTCGGCTGGGGACAAACCCCCGCCCTACAGTTTGGCTGCCCACCGGAAGATCGTTCCACCATTCCCAAAAGGGTCGCCTGATCATACACTAGGCCGGCGGCCGGAGGATTCATTTGATGTGAGTCTCTCCGAGAACGGCTATAATCGGCGCATTGCTTTTCGACAGATAAAGTAAATTACAAAGGAGGTATCGGCGAGGTGAAAAAGGTGAAGGTGGCGCTGCTAGGGGCGCCGGTGGCCCCACGTCATGACTGGTTGGTAAGTCACCTCTCATTTCCAATCGAGACGGTAGTTGTTCCTACCCACGTTGAGTCCGACATCATCCCCAAGATCGGCGACGCAGAGGTCATCATCACGACCTATTTCACGCCGGAGATGGGCCAGGCGGCCAAGAAGCTGAAGCTGCTACAAATGTCGGGCGCCGGCTACGACAAGATTCACCCCGATTCAGTCCGCGACGGCGTGTTCGTCTGCAACTGCTACGAGCACGAGGTCGGCATGTCGGAGTGGGTCATAATGATGTGTTTGGCCTGGAACCGGCAGCTTTTGCAGGCTGACCGCGAGATACGCCAGCACAACTGGCGCATGTTTCCCGGCGCCGGCCATCCTCCATATCCAGAGCTGCGCGGAATGACGATGGGCATCATCGGGCTTGGTAGGATCGGCCGCTACCTGGCGAAGCTGGCCGGCGCGTTTCAGATGCGGCGCATCGGAGTGGACATAATCCACCTATCGCCGGCGCAAGTGGCTGATGCGGGGCTTGATTGGGCTGGCGGTCTCGACAAGATGGACCAGTTGTTGGGCGAGTCGGACTACGTTGCCATCCTGACACCCTACCTTCCATCAACCAAAGACCTGATCGGCGCGCGCGAGCTAGCCAAGATGAAGCGGACCGGCGTCTTGCTCAATCCGGCCCGAGCCGAGATCGTCACTCAGAAGGCGCTCTATGAGGCGTTGCGGGACCGGGTGATCGCCGGTGCTGCCCTCGACCCGATGTGGCATTACACTATGGGTGGAGAGAGCGTCAATCCCTGGGACTATCCCTTCAACGAGCTTGACAACGTGATCCTCACGCCGCACACCGCCGGCTATACCGATGGCACCATGGAAGGCCGTTGGAAGGTGGTCGCCGCCAACCTGGAGCGGTTTGTCAAAGGCGAGCCGTTGGTGAACATTGTGAAAGATTTGAGCCGGGGCTAGTTCCCTTAGTCGCTGGTGAGGATCTTAAGGAAACCGGCGCGCGGGTCGGGCACTTCGCTCAGCCTGGCGGTGATCGCAATCGCCAGGGCAATGATGAGTAGGTTCTTTACGATGTACTGACCGTCAGTGGTCAAGGCAAGGGGAAACACTTGCCAGGTGCGCTCCGGTACAAGCACCAGCGGGGCGAAGGTCGCCGGGAGTTGAACCACCAGCATGCCAATCGCCAGGCGATGCAGGCGCCCGCTGAGCAGCAAAAGCCCAATTATCGTTTCCCATACGCCTAGCGCCACGACGAATGCCGCGGCCGGCAGAAAAGGCAATAAGATAGCCTGCGTAGCCACCACTAACTGTTCGGCCGGACTAACGCCTACTACCTTCAATAACCCAAACCAGACGTAGACGACGCCAAGAGCGACGTGGAACATTGGCCAAGTCAGATCGCGCGCGAAGCGGATCAGGAAAGAATCTATCTTCTGCCAGTACATTGCAAACTCCTAAGCCCGCGCCGATCAAAATCTAGCCACATTTTCAGACAGAGTATATTACTTCTTGTAGATGTAGCAGGATGCCTGCGTCATCAGCATAGCTGTCGCCGCCGGCGCATATTCGGCGGCCTTCTTTAGGAATAGCTCCGGGTCGCCGTTGTGCTGGGCGAACATCCAGAAGTGGCAAGGGATGACCAGCTTCGCCTCAACGTCTCTGGCGACCATCGCGGCTTCATCGGAGCCGATGTTGCCGAAGCGACCGTTGATGGGCGGGATCAGTACGTCAATGCCCATCGCCTTGATCGCCGGGTACTTCTCCGGATGGTAGGAAGTGTCGCCCATCTGATAGACCTTGACGCCGGCTACGTCCAGCACCACGCCAATGGCATGCGGCTCGCCTTCTCCGTGATCGGCGTAAACGCTGTGCACAGTCACGTCCCTATGCTGGAAACTACTGCCCTCTTTTTGCAGCAGCTTGATCTGGCTTTCCGGTATCTTTGCCTTCCTGAACTCCTCGACGCAACTGATCGGGCCGGCGAAGGTGATGTCCGTTTGGTGAGCCAGGGTCGGAATCAGCTCCGGGTCCAGGTGGTCAGCGTGGTTGTGAGTGGTTATGAGCAGGTCGCAATTCACCTCGTCAGGCGAGATCGGGCTTTCCATTATCCGGATGAAGCCCATTCGCCGGGTGCAGTCGGGCAGAAAGGGATCAACGTAAATAATGCTGCCAGCCGGACTCTTGTAGGCGAAGCTGGCCTGGTTGATCCAGAAGATAGCGACCGAGCCGGGTTCAACCTTCGTTTCGGCGATAGTCTTAGCCAGGTTTATCATTGGTTGCCCTCCTTAGCGAGAAATTGGTTGCTGGAGATGTAGGGCGTTCAGTTGAACGCCCCTACTGACCGCTGACTACTGACCGCTGACTACTGACCGCTGACTACTGACCGCTGACTACTGACCGCTTACGTGTACTTGATGCAGACGTTCTTGACCTGGGTGTAGGCGGCCAGCGCTTCGAGGCCCTTCTCCCGACCAAAGCCGGATTTCTTGTAGCCGCCGAATGGCAGTTCGACACCGCCGCCGGCGCCGTAGGTGTTGATGAAGACCTGGCCGGCCTTGATCTTGTTGGCGAGGTAGAGTGCCTTTGAGATGTCGCGAGTCCAGACGCCGGCAACCAGGCCGTATTCGGTGCTGTTGGCTGCCTTCACCACTTCGTCGAGGTCGTCGAAGCTGATGACCGCCAGCACCGGCCCGAATATCTCCTCCTGGGCGACTCGCATCTCGTTCTTCACGTTGTCGAGCAGCGTAGGCAGGACGAAGAAGCCCTTTTGCAGCTTCGGGTCATCGGCCTTCGTGCCGCCGGCCGCGACCACCGCCCCTTCCTGCTTGCCGGCCTCGATGTAGCCCAACACCGTCTCGAACTGCTGTTTGGAGATGACCGGCCCCATATCCGGGTCTTCGACGCCTGGCCCCAATCTCAAAGAGCGGGCCTTCGCCTGTAGCTTTTCGACAAATTGGTCGTGGAAGCGGCGCTCGACCAGCAGGCGCGAGCCGGCCGAGCAGGTCTGGCCGGCGTTCTGGAAGATGGCGTTGCTAACGCCGGCGATTGCCGCGTCGATGTCAGCGTCGGCAAAGACGATGTTAGGAGACTTGCCGCCCAGCTCCATCTGGATCGGCACGACATTCTTGGCGGCCAACGTCATCACGCGCTTGCCGGTCGAGATCGAGCCGGTGAAGGTGATCTGGTTGATCTTGGGATGTGAGACGAGATAATCGCCGATCTCGCTGCTGCGGCCAGTGATGACGTTGATGACGCCGGGTGGGAAGCCGGCCTCGATAGCAAGCTCACCCAGGCGCAAGGCGGTCAGCGGCGCCTCGACCGATGGCTTGACGACGGCGGTGTTGCCGGCGGCGACGGCGGCGGCGACGCCCCGCGAGGCGATCTGGATCGGGTAGTTCCAGGGGACGATGTGCAATGACACGCCCAGCGGCTCGCGGACGGTGTAGTCGAGCAGGCCGGGGCCGAGCGGGATGGTATTGCCCATGATCTTGTCGGCGATGCCGGCGTAAAACTCGAAGTAGCGGGCCGACACCGTTGCGTCGTTGCGGGCCTGGCGCAATGGCTTGCCGTTGTCCATACTCTCCAGCCGGGCAAGCTCCTCCTGGTTCTCCTTGATAAGCTGGCTCAACCGCCACATCAGCCGGCCCCGTTGGGCCGGTGGCATGTCGGCCCATTCCTTGCTTTCAAACGCTCGCGCCGCTGCCTCAACTGCGTCGTCAACGTCGGACTTGTTCGCCAACGGCACTATCGCTAATATTTCGCCGGTTGATGGATCGAGGTCTTCGTAGGTGCGGCCGGAGGCGCTTTGCGCCTTCTGTCCGTTGATAATCATGCTGAACTCTCTGACTGCTACTGCCACTTCGTAACCCTCCTAATAAAATGACTGATGATGCTCTCTAGGCTAAATCATATCAGCGATGATATGGTTGGCCTAGCAATGTAGGGTAGGAGCTTGTCTCCTACCCTGGTCTCTCACCGGCGCTGAAACGGCCCGGTTCGCAGGTGATCGGTGACCTGGCCGGCCTGCTCAACCGGGATGCGCTGGCCGTTGTCCAGCCGGTAGAAGCCGGTCAGCAGGTAGTAGTCGCCGGCTGGCAGGTCGGCCGGCAGCGTCAACAGGTAGTAGTTCACCACGAAGTCACCATCCCGCCATTGGGCCGGCTGGTGGCCGATGCCGTCAGCCTGGGCGAGCCGGTTTCCGTTGCCGTCAACCAGGTGGTTGAAGACGCTTAGCTGGTCGGGCAAGTCGGCAGGTCTTCTCAGCACCTGCCAACAACTTACAACTATCAGAGTTTTCGCGGTCGGTTGCTCTATTCTGATCCCCTCAAAGCTGACCTGTCCGTCGAAGGTTGTCGCTGGTGGACTTGCCGGTGGGCATAGCTGCCGCATTCTTTCACGGCTGACAGTAAAGAACGACAGTTCCTTTGATCCGCGTTGATAGCTCGACTGAGCGGACCGGAGTGGCGCCAGGTCGGCGACGGCCGCCTGTACAGGCTGATGATCTGACAACTGAAGGAGCAAGGCGCTCGGCTGGACGTTGGTCGCCAGCGTCACCGGGTTGGCTGATTCTGACCCCAGTAAATAGTGGCTGCCACGCAGCAAATAGCTCAGCGCCTCGGCCAGGTCGAGGTCCTGGCTGACCAGATAAACGTCGCCAGCCGGCTGGTTGGCGCGCACCGTATCGGCAATTGTCTTAGCTTCGCCGACAGTGAGACCGTAGCCGCCAGGCGTCGGGTAGCGCCGGATGAATTCCAGAAAGGTCGAGTAGTCTTTTAGCTGAGTGACGCCCAGAAGCAAAAGCCACATCGCGACGACAGTCCATCCGGCTGTCATGACCGCCGTTCGCCGGCCGGCGAGCCGACTCGCCAGCCAACTGATGGAGTCGTCGAGAAGGACGCCGGCGGCGATGAAGGCGGCCGGCCAGAGTTGGACAAAATAGTGGATATGAAGCGGAAATGGGTGGTATAGAAAAACAACCGGCGGGGCAACGGTTGCCAGGCCGATGACCAGGCGATTCCAGTTCGATCCGCTGATACTGCGGCGCCATAGCGGTGAGGCAACCAGATACAGCGATCCAATTACGATTAGTGCTAGCGTGACAGCGCCAATCCAGGGAAGTTGCACGATCAGAGGCGCAAACTGCGGGTAGGCTTCGCCGGTCAGCGACGGGTAGCCGGGGCCGGCCAATAGCTCGCGGGCCAGACCCAAAGCGGTCAGGTCGAAGGCGCTGGCCTGCTGGCCGGCGGTTAGCGCGCCGCGCAAGCTGCTCCAACCCTCGCGAGCATCGCCATAGACGACCGGCGCAAAGGTTGCCAGGAACAGCGCCGCGCCGACTGCCAGCCGACGTAGGTTGGCTAGGTTCAACCCTGATAGGAGAGCAAATAGGACAACTGGTAGCAGCGCAATCGTCGAGATGTGCACTTGAATCTCTAACGCCCAGACAAAGAGGGCGACAGCCCCCCACCAGGGACGCCGGCCCTTTTGGTATAGCAGCAGGCAGATCAGCAGCGCGGTGGTAAAGATCGGCAGCGAATTCGATTGCCATACCTTGCGCGAGAAGATCACCGCCCAGGGGTTCAAGGCGAAAAGCAGCGACGCGATCAACGCCGGCCAGCGGCCAAACCAACGCCGGGCCAGCAGGTAGCAGCCGGCGACGGCCAGGGTGTCCAGCAGGGCAATGAAGCCGGTCGCCCAGGTCGGGTCTTTGCTCAACAGCAGTGGAATTGCCATTAAATAAAGGAAGGCCGGCGAGTTGATCGGGCCAACCGAGGTGGGCAGCCCTTTGGTGACGAATGGGTCTTTCTCCAAGATGTCAGCCGCCAGCGAGAGTCCGCGGGCTTCGTCGAGCTTGAACTCGGCTAGATCAAGCTGATTCAGCCGGAGATAGCCGGCTAGCGCCAGCAGCAGAGCCAGTAGCGCCAGGTCAATAAGCCGGCTGAAGTCCGCAGAAATCCGCAGATTTCGCAGAGAATGAATCGGTGTAATCTGCGGATTCCTTTAGCGTATTGAAGGGGCTGATAGCTGATAAACAAGGACTAAATTGGTCGGGGCGCCCAGATTTGAACTGGGGACCTCGTGGTCCCAAACCACGCGCGCTAACCAGGCTGCGCTACGCCCCGTCAATGATTCGCAAACAGATTGTAGGTCGAGGCCGGCTGGCCGTCAAACGCCGGGCAGAACTAACCCCCGACCCCTTTCCGGCACGGGAAGGGGAGTTCCCTCTCCGCGTCGGAGAGGGCTAGGGAGAGGTGTCACGCGACGTAGGGTTTGCCCCCAAAGATTTGACCGTGAAGTACCAGGGCAGACACGGGGGTCTGCCCCTACGTATGTATGTCCCCACAATCGTAGGGGCAACCCCCTGTGGTTGCCCCTGGCCGGGCGCGTACTTGGCGGGAACGGGCGAAACAAGAGGTCGTATCTCAGGGGGTAAAACGTAGCGTCGGGTGACAAGAGGTCGTGCCCTGCCGGACGCGCGGATAAGATTTCAACCCCTCTGGCAGAATTCATGCTTGACATCAGCGATGGATCAGCAGAACATAAGCCCAGCTAATCCATCCGAGGCTACAAAATGGCATGGTTGCGGGTGCTCTTACCGGTGGCGTTGCTGATGTCGTTGGCCCTGGGCGTTCTAGTCCGAACGGCCCCTACCGACCAACCTGCCAGCCAAGCGTCAGTCGAGGCATCTGACCAGCAGGTTCACCAGGTCTATGGCAAGCTGCCACTGAGCTTTGAAATCAATCAGGGTCAGACCGCCGAACAGGTAGATGCTCCGAAGGGAAGGACGATCAACATCGGGATCCGGCTAGCAGGGGGTGACGCTTGACCGACAACCAAGATTCTACTGCGCTGGGATCAGTCATCGAGAAGGCTCTGGCGACCGGAGAGCTTGGACGACTCCGCAGCGCAATATATAAAGCTGGAGAAGCCAAGCAGCATACGCTAGCGCCGATGATCCTGAAAGCGCTAGAGCGCAGCGATGACGAGCGGGTGCTAGAGAACGCGGCCTGGGCTATCGGGAAATTAGGCTATGGCTCCGCCGTCCTAGCATTGGTGCGCCTCCTTGAGCACTCCGACTTCAATGTGGTTCGCGCTTGTTCCTGGGCGCTGGGCGAAATTGGCTCTGAGACTGCGGCGCCAGCGCTACGCCGCACATACCAGCGTTGGGACCACGATGGATTACGGCAGGTGATTGGAGGCGCGCTGAAAAAAATAGCAGGGATCTCTGTCAGAGCCTACGCTGGGAAGGTGGCGAAGCGGCTTAAGCCGCCACCGAGCGCCCGAGCCGATGTCAGCCAGCTCGTTGCGCGTCTGGAAGAGCTCGATTTCCGAAATCATCGATCCGAGGTGGTCCAGCTTAGGGAACGGCTTCAGCAGCTTGATCCCGAGTACTTTGCTCAGTACATAAGGTATCGCGCCCAGCGCCCGGCAGTTCTAAAAACGCTGGACAGTGACCAGGTTTACTACGATTGAGTGCGACGCGGGTGGTCAGGATCAACGGAGTCCGTCGGGCGCGAGCAAACACAAGTGGCTTGGGTGTGGCCAGCTATGAGCCATCGCCAGTCGGCTGGCTTCGCCCCTTTCGCCTGTAGTAGTCGCGCCGGTGGGCCTCAGCGACACGATTACCGTCACGATCAGCTACACCGATAGCGACCTGGGGCTGGCGGTTGAGAGCAGCTTGCGGTTGTACCGGTTGGAGGGGTCGAGCTGGGTCACGCAGGGCATCACCTCCACCCTCTCGGTCGCCGGCAATTTGCTGACGGCGATCATTGATCGGCTAGGTCGGTTTGCCGCGCTGGCCGAGACGAACCGGGTGATTATGCCGGTGGCGTTCAAGGCGCTGGCCGGCGGTTGGTAGCAACCTAACCCCTGGCCCCTTCCCGACGCGGGAAGGGGAAAAGATTCCCTCTCCGCGTCGGAGAGGGTTAGGGAGAGGTTCACCCCGGTTAATATTGTCAGCTTTTGGCGTCAATGCTACTATCACTGCAACAAGAATCCTCGATTGACGAAGGCATCCGGTCTTCGGATATGACAGGTAGATGCAACACCCGGCGGCGGTGGGCCACGTTACTGATTGGTCAGAATCAGTTGATGGAGGTCTTAAATGGCTCTTGAAGCAACCATAGCGCGAGAAGGCAATCCCCAGTCCGGTCCCTGGCTGCGTAGCCGTGAATGGGACCTTACCTATATTATCCTGAGCATATCGCTGGTTGCTGTTCCGCTGATCATGCACTACCAGCTAGGGATGCCGGCTTTGTACGTGAACCTGCTGGTAGCATTGGTTGTAGGCGGCCCCCACATGTACTCGACCTACACCGTCAGCTTCCTCGAACCCAACTTTGTCCGCCGGTACCCGCGTTATGCCGCCATAGCGTTCCTGATTCCGATTGTCGTGATCTACCTGGCGGTAGCGAACCTGACGCTGCTGCTGACGATGTTCTTCTTCTGGGCTTCCATCCACGTATTGCATCAGATCGGCTTTATCGTTGACTGCTACCGAGAGCGCGGCGGCCGGCGAGAACCGATTTGGTCACGCTTATTGGATTACGCGGTGGTCTTTAGCAGCTTGTATCCGATAGCCACCTACCGGTTTATACACGGCGAGGTCATACTCGAGGGAAGGGATCTGGCAACGATGGTCCCGGCGTTTTTCAAGATTGACTTGCTGATATGGTTGTCGGGAGCGGCCTTTGGCGTGTCGCTGGTGCTGTTTATCGGCCGGACGATCAAGGAGTTTCTCGATAGTCAGGTGAATGTGCCGAAGACTATGCTCATCTCGTTGACGGCGATTGTAGCCTTCTATGTGCCTTCAATCGAGAACATAGAAGTCGCCTTCCAAGGAATGAATACCTGGCACTCGCTCCAATACCTGGCGCTGATCTGGTATATGAACAAGCTGCGCAAGGATCGAGGAGAAATCGGTAACAATCTAGTCCGGGACGTCTCCGGCGAAGGACGCACGCGCCAGTTTTACTTCTTTAACTTAGGCATGACGGTAGCCGCCGGCGCTGTCATCGGGGGGCTGGCGCTGATAACTGGCGCATTCGGGCCGTCAGGGGTCTTGAGACTCGAACAGGTTTACTACATCGTAGTCCTGTCTTCTCTGCTGGTGCATTATTACATAGACCATTTTCTGTTCACCAGGGTAGGTGCGATTGTTGAACGAGCGCCGGCCTCATTTGG
>JBCLEL010000001.1:0-35397 GCA_038913435.1 Chloroflexota bacterium | reverse complement strand
CTCACCAGTTGAATATCACACCCACACCGACTTCTCACCTGATTGTAGATACTCAATGGAGACGATGTGCGCGGCCGCAATCGCCGCCGGCGTCGTCGAAATCGCCTTCACCGACCACGCCGACTTTGAACCGCTGGACGAGGCGGCCGGCCATCTGAACCTGGAAGGATACGCGGCTGCGCTGCGCCAGTTCAGGGAAAAGTACGCCGGCCGGCTGGCGATTCGGGCCGGTGTGGAGCTTGGCGACCCTCACCATTACGCCGACCGGCACCGCGAGCTGCTCGCAAAGTCCGACTTCGACTTCGCAATCGGGTCTTTGCATTGGGTCAATGGTCGTTGCACCTGCACCAGTGGGTACTTCCACCAGATAGACAGCAAAGAAGCCTACATTCAATACTTCTCGGCCGCGCTGGAAGCGGTTGACAAGGGCGACTTCGACGTGATGGGGCACCTCGATGTGCCAAAACGGCGGGGCGAGACAATCGCCGGCCGCTTTGATCCGCTGGAGTACGAGGATTTGATCCGGCCGGTGCTGAGAAAGCTGGCCGAAAAAGGCCGGGGCGTCGAGATCAATACCTCCGGCTGGCGGAGTCCGGCTTGCGAGCCATGCCCCAGCCTCACCATACTTCGCTGGTTTCGAGAAGAAGGCGGCGAGATTGTCACCGTCGGCGCCGACGCGCACCGGCCTGAGCACATTGGCTATGGCTTTGCCGAGGGGTTGGCGGTGCTTCGGGCGGCTGGCTTCCGCTATCTGGCAACGTTTGAGCGGCGCCGGCCGCACTTCCTGCCGATCTAGCAGCGAGGCATTGGCTGTTGAGATTTGTCGAGGCAATAATGTCTTCTAGCCAATTGTTGATTAAGTGCAGCGTCTCAATGAGATATGCTTAGGCCGTTATAATGATTGCTAATGCGGTAGGTCTTTGGGAAAATACAAGCAAGAGTGCCGGCTGGCTGAGCCGGCGTTTTGGTGTATCGGCGCAGGCGATACGCCCACCTGTGTCTTACCAGAACCATACCCGACCCAACACCTGAGAGGAATGATGGCAGTTGCGATTAAGATTCCTCCCGTGTTACGGAAATACACGGGCGGCTCCCACACGATCACCGTAGACGGTTTAACCATAGCGGACGTAATAAGAGACCTAGAGGCCAACTGGCCTGGGCTGAAAGGGCAGATCATAGACGAAACGGGACAGACCCACCGGTTCCTCAACATCTATCGCAACGGTGAAGACATCCGCTACCTCCAACGTCTGAGCACTGAGTTAAAGGATGGAGATGTCGTTGCTATACTGCCGGCGGTCGCCGGCGGAGCCTGATAAGACGAGCGGATTCCGACCCATGATCTTCAAGAATATTGTCGAGGTTATAGGCAACACCCCACTGGTGGAGCTGCAGCGGACCTCGCCCAAACCCTCGGTGCGGATATTTGCCAAGCTGGAGGGTCAAAACCCAACCGGTAGCCTGAAAGACCGCATCGCCATCTCGATGATCGAAGCCGGTCGAAAATCCGGCTTGCTCACGCCGGACAAAACTATCCTCGAACCGACCAGCGGCAATACCGGCATATCCCTGGCTGTCATCGGTCGCCTGATGGGCTACAAGGTCAAAGTGGTCATGCCCGAAAACGTCAGCGTCGAGCGCCGGCAGCTACTGGAGCTTTTCGGCGCGGAGGTCGTGCTCTCCGAAGGCTCGCGCGGCAGCAACGGGGCCATCGAAAAAGCTCAGCGCATGGTCAACCAGGACAACTATTACATGCCCTTTCAATACGGCAACGAGGCGAATCTTCTGGCCCATTACAACGGCACCGGCGCTGAGATCATCCGGGATCTGCCGGAGGTTGACGTGTTCGTGGCCGGCCTCGGCACCGGTGGCACCTTGACCGGCGTCGGCCGCCGATTGAAGGAGCACAATCCGAAGATCAAGGTGATCGCGGCTGAGCCTGAGCAGGGCGATTTCGTCCAGGGTCTGCGTAGTCTGGAGGAAGGATTTATCCCTCCGGTGTTCGATCCGGACATTCTTGATGGTAAAATCCTAGTTGACAGTGTGAACGCCCTGCGCGGAGAGCGCGCACTGGCCTTGAACGAGGGCATCTTTGCCGGCATATCCTCCGGCGCGGTCCTCTACGCCGCCCTCCGAATGGCCGAGCGGATGGAGTCCGGCAATATCGTCGCGCTTCTGGCTGATGGTGGTTGGAAGTACCTGAGCACTGGACTTTGGGCTAAGGACGAGCGCATATTCGGCGAGGAGATGGCCCGCAAGCTGTGGTGGTGAGACCCAAGCGATAATGGGCAGCCGGCGGCAACCGGCCGTCGTTTTTGATCCGGTTCTAGGAGTGGTGGTAGGGAAGCGGAGCATTGATTGTTCAGTTACCGGCGTAAAAAGCGTCAACGTAGCGGTTGGTGGCTCCTCATCGTTGTAATTGCGGCGCTGGTTGTCTTCTGGCGGACTGGCGGATTTGATCTGCTGGCTTCGCGGTTGCCGCCAAATCCGCTGATCGCCCAGGTAACAAAGACTGAGGCCGGCGCCGGCAGCCCCATCGCGCCCCAAACCGGCCCTTCTCCAAGCAAAGCCGGCGCCCAGCCCCCGTCGCCGACGAATGCGCTCGCTCAGGGACGCCCCCAAGTCCCCCTGATAACCGTTCCGCCGGTCCCAACCCCTACGCCGCTACCCCCTTCCGAAGTTGCCAAGCAGTACCTTGCGGCCTGGGATGAGGGCCGCTACTCCGATATGTACAGCCTTCTTTCCAAGTCCGCCCAGTCGTCAATCTCCAAGCAGCAGTTCGTCGAGCGTTATCAGGCGATCAGCGACGAAGCCACCATTATCAAGGTTGACGCCAGGCTGGCGGCCAGCGCGGCCAACACCGTCCCTAGCACTGACGGCAGCGCGGTGGTCCTGCCATTCGAGAGCAGGGTCAATACCTCGCTAGTCGGCGAGTTGGTAGAGATAAACTCGCTGCCCATGACGCTGGCTAATGGCCAATGGCGGGTGGAATGGACGCCGTCGCTGGTCTTCAAGGACCTCACTGGTGTAAACCTGATCCGAATGTTTCCGCTGGAGCCACGGCGTGGCAGCATCCTCGACCGCAAGGGCCAGCCGCTAGCTACCCAGGCGTTTATGGTGGTAATCGGCATTGTGCCCGGCGAGATCAAAGACGAGCCGGCTTTACTCAAGACATTGAGTGAGATGCTCAACCGTCCGCCGGCCGAGATCAAGAAGGCTTACGTCAACGCTCAGCCACAGTGGTTTGTGCCGGTGGGAGAGGCACGCTGGCAGAACGAGCAAGGGGTCAAGCAAAAGTTGGCGGCCCTGCCGGGCGTGGCGCTCCGCCGGCGGCCAATCCGCTGGTATCCCGAAGGAGAGCACACCGCCCACGTTGTAGGCTACGTGACCCGGATCACTGCCGAACAACTGAAGGTCCTGAAACCCAAGGGGTACACCGAGGACGACTTTGTTGGCCAGACCGGAGTTGAGTCCTGGGCCGAGGAGATTTTGGCCGGCCGGCGCGGCGGCAAGCTGGCGGTTGTCACGCCGAAGGGTGAGGTGGTGAAGATCATCGCCGAACGGGACGCGGTGGCCGGCCGCGACGTTGAGCTGACGCTCGACTTGGAGATCCAAAAAGCGGCCGAGGAGATCATCGGCCAAAAACCCGGCAGCATTACGGTCCTGGACCCGCGTGACAATTCGATCCTCGCCCTGGTGAGCTACCCGCGATTCGACCCGAACAAGTTCGTGACCGGCTTTACCCAGGAGGAATGGGACAAACTATCTAACGACGAGAGCCACCCATTCCTGGCT
Source organism: Chloroflexota bacterium (assembly GCA_038913435.1). Lineage (GTDB taxonomy): Bacteria > Chloroflexota > UBA6077 > FW602-bin22 > JBCLEL01 > JBCLEL01. The sequence goes on along the minus strand of JBCLEL010000001.1, from coordinate 31,599 downwards.
CGGCCATTCAACGCCACCTATCCGACTGGCTCGATCTTTAAGGTTGTGACGATGGCAGCCGGACTCGAAAGTAGGGAGTTCAAGCCCGATACCAAGTTTGAGTGCAAAGGCTCCTGGGGTGGTGTCGGACAAGGACAGGTCTGGGGCGACTGGAAGCCCGGAGGCCACGGCGTTCTCGACTTAAGGCAGGGACTGGTGGAGTCTTGCAACATCGTCTTCTACGAGATTGGCGCTCAGTTAGACAAGAAGGACGCGCAAAGTTTGCCGGAAATGGCAAGGAACTTCGGGTTCGGCGCCTTGACCGGCGTCATCGGCCTCGTTGACGCCACCGGGGTGGTGCCCGATGCCAAATGGAAACGCGACCAGGTCTCCGAGGACTGGTACTCCGGCGACTCCGTCAACCTGGCCATCGGCCAGGGTTACTTCCTGGCAACGCCGCTTCAAGTTGCCAACGCTTATTCGGCGCTGGCGATGAATGGCAACCTACGCACGCCGCTTTTGATCAAGCGAACGGTTCAGCCGGACACCGGCCAGGCGCAACCATTCATCGCGACCACGATCCGGCGCCTCGCGGTCAGCGACGCCACTTTGGCGGTCATACGCGAGGCGATGATTAAAGTCGCCAGCGATCCAAAAGGCACCGCCAACTACGCCTTTTCTGGCTTCAAAGTCGAGACGGCAGCCAAGACCGGCTCGGCTGAAAACCAGAACCCCCAGTCTCACGCCTGGTTCGCCGGCTATGCGCCGGCCCGCGATCCGCGATATGTCGTTGTAGTCATGGTGGAGGGCAGCGGAACTGGCTCCGAGTCCGCCGCGCCATTAGCTCGGCGAGCGTTTGAGCGCCTGTTTGCCTCGGAGCAAAAAGCGGCAAGTCAGTGAACCTTTTCTGTCGTTATCGCTTGGGGCGAAAGTTGCGGTCCGACTCCACCGCGCGTCAAATTCTTGTAATATGTTCATCTTGGTAACCACCGCAAAAGAATGGTGAGCGGCCAGTCGCATCTTGAGTTCAGGAAGGTATCAGATTGATTGATATAGTCGGCCGGCGGAGGCTGTTCTTCTTACTGTCAGCGCTGGTTATTCTGCCTGGGTTAATCTCGATGATCGCGCCGGGCGGGCTCCGGCTTGGCATTGATTTCACCGGCGGCACTCTTTGGGAGTTGCAGTTCAACCAGCCGGTCCAGCCGGCCGCCATCCGCCAAGCTCTGGAAGGGATCGGCTATCAGGCAGTCGTGCAGACTAGCGGTCAGAACGCCGTGCTGATCCGCACCGGCGAGCTATCGCCTGACTCGCCGGCCAAAGCGAGAGCGGCGGAGGTCCTGACCAGCGTTGGCGGGCAGTTTACCGAGCTGCGGTTCGAGTCGGTCGGGCCGGCGATCGGAACCGAGATAGGCCAACGCGCGCTTATGGCGGTGTTGGCTGCTTGTATCGGCATTATGATCTACCTGTGGTGGGCGTTTCGACAGGTGCCGAGCGCGTTCCGCTACGGGACCTGCGCGGTGATCGCGCTAGCGCACGATGTGCTCGTTACCCTCGGAATCTATTCGATCCTGGGGCGGATCTTCCAGGTGGACATAGACGCCATGTTCGTAACCGCTGTCTTGACCGTGATCGGCTTCTCGGTGCACGATACAATCGTCGTGTTCGACCGCGTCCGCGAAAACTTACTGCGCTATCCGACCGAACGGTTTGAAACAGTAGTGAACCACTCGTTATTGCAGACATTGGGACGGTCGCTGACGACTTCGATGACAGTGGTATTTACGCTCTTGGCGCTGATTCTGTTTGGCGGCGAGACAACGAAGTGGTTCGCCATAGCTTTAATTGTCGGGATAATCAGCGGCGTCTATTCGTCAATCTTCAATGCGAGCCAGGTACTGGTGGCCTGGTCGGTGGGAGATTTCAACAGGATATTTGGGGGGAAGGGACGTTCAGTACCTGACGGGCAACCAGCCCGACCCTGACAGGCTTACAGCCGCTCATGGCGCAGGACATTCACCACGAAGACCGTCGCTGAGTCAATAGCGGACTTCACCAAGTTCATCACGTCGTCCACCTGGTGGTCTTCAACGCCGATCAACACGGTCGAATTGCCTCGTTTGAGGAAGCCGCCGGCGGTGTTGATGCGGGTGGCCCGGTACTCTTGGTCCATCAATGAGTCAACGAAAGAATTCGCCTCATCTTCCTTCATGATGGCTATGACAAGTTTCACCGCTGGCTCTCCTTAAACTATACGAGACCTTGCAGGTAGATGTACCGGCATCATTATGGCTAAAATGATGTAGCAGTAACAAATTCCGCGACGATCGTGGGCCGATTATATTGATTGCACAGTCGTCTCGTCAACGAGCGTCCCTTAGAGCGTGTCTGAGAAGTGGGGCCTGGGAGCGCAGGCGTCCCGCCTGCAAGGATGACCAATAGGCGGGCGAGGACGCCCACTGCCGGAGTTCGCGTCACCGCTAAAGCCAGGACTCGGATGGCCAAATCCTGGACCCGAGTGGTGGCTCCAACTCACGTGTGTAGCTTTTCATACACAATCTTATACCAATTGCATTAACATACAGCGTTGAGCATAATAATTGAACTGCATTGCTCAACCTTATTGCTCGTTGCAATATTGACAGTAGCGCGGGGCCTTGTGCCCCGCCCGTCCCCCCTGCAGGGGACAAGCCCCTGCGCTACAAAGCTCAATGCTTCTGCACTCCGCTGTAGAGTGCCGCCCAGTGCAGCCTAAGACCTCGTCTGAGGTACCACTAGGGATCGGCGACGCCGGCCTCTCGCAGCGCACTTGTCAGCGCGTTGTAGGCCAAACGTAGCGCGGCATACGGCTCGTAGGTCGGCCTTCGCTGTACGTGGACGCTCATTTCAGGCACGATATAGCCCTGGTAGCCTAGCTTGACCATCGCCCGAAACTGGCCTACGAAGTTCGATTGGGTATTCGCTTCGCCGGGGATCATGTACTCCTGGTTCGGAGCACGCCCGACCGACGCTTTCACCTCCGAGTGCGCCGACAGCGGAAGCAATGGGTACATTGCCTGCTCGATCGAAAGTCCCTGGACCTCGTAGTGACTCATATCGAAGCAGAAGCGGAACGCCGGGGACCCGATCTGCTCGAATAAGTAGACTAAGTGGTGAGGTCGGCTGACGCAGCCGAGGGCGTGAGCCTTCATCGCTATCACCACCCCACGTGCCCTCGCGTATTCCGCCAGTCCGGCGATCCGCTCGACCAGCAGGTCCCGCGCCGCCGGCCAGTCCTCAACCTTGCCGCCGGAGAAGAAAACGACGACCGGCGGTTTATCCCCCAACGCCAGATCAACAGCGAGGTCTATTGCCTCCAGGTGGTTCGCCAGGATCGGCTCGGCGACCGCCGGATCGGGGTCGGTCAACGTCTGGAAGTTGGCGATACCGCTGCATTTGAGCCCATAGCCACGCAACAACTCACGGACGCGCTTCCGCTCGGCCGCGTCGAACCTACTCAATGCAGTCGTGTAGTTTGGCAACACGGAGATCTCGATCGCGCGGAACCCCACCTCAGCGTGAAACGCTAGAGCCTCCGCGATGGGGATGTTTGGCATGCCATAGTTACTACCCGAAAGTCGCATAGTTGTTACCCCCTCGGCAGTTTCCAGCTAATTGAAGAAGGATCGCAGGAGTACCACGCTCAGGCCCTGCTGGCTGGTTTGAGCGTCCAGGTTTGCAACCTGGTGTGTAGCGCCGGCGCGTCAGTCGCGAGGCCGGGTCGCACCAGCGGGTCCTCGGCGCAAAGCCGCTGGCGTTCGCCCAATGCGAAGGCGATCTGTGGGTAGCGAGGCCACACGCCAAGCGTGAGAACATCGCCGCCTGTCAATGGATTGCCGCGCAATGTGGCGAGATAGGCTTCCGCGAATGCACCGAAAAGCGTGCCGAGTCCGACCGCCCCTCCATCAACCTGCAGCGCAGCAGGCAGATGGCCAGTCTCGATGCTTGTGGCGACAAGATCACCGGCCAATGTTATTAACCAGTTTGCCTCCAGGCGTGACACTTCCGGCGCGAGGGGCGGCGCCTCAATTGGTCCCAGTACATCACGGCGCACAATCGACTCCGGCAGCCGCCCACTCTGGGCAAACTGGCAGAGCGAGTCGGCGAAGCCAAGCAGCCCCTCGGCCGCACTTACCCCGGCCCCAATCGGGATCTGACGCTCATGCAATGCCTTTCTCGCCATGTCAGCGACCACCTCGCACGAGACAGTCGGGGCCTGCCTTCCGTACCGCCGGATCATATCGCTGACTGTGATCGGCTCCAGAGCGGCTGCGTCGCGAAGGTAGCGGACCAGTGTGCGGAAGTTTACGAGTGAGCGGGTGATCTCGGCCCGCGACCGAGGCGCCTCACACTCGGCCGGAACAGCGCTCCGGCCGTGGTTGAGGCCATTACCGTACTGCCAAAGCTCAAGCGGCCCGGCATAGCACAGGCGCTCGGGGTGGCAAACGAAGACGACCAAGAGCGGAAGCCCGACCTCGTGACAGCGGTCGATGTGCTTGCGCAGCCGGTTTAACAGATTGGCGAATGCAGCGTCGTCATGGAGCGCGTCGTCGAAAACGCCTGGGAAAAAGCCGAGAAACTCCGGCGCCGGCGAGTTGCACGGCACATTCAGCGCGCCGGCATACCAGCTTAGGGAATAGGTCGGCGGTGCGCTCGGATATCCGAACAGATACGGTATCCCGAACCGCCGGGCGAGTGCAAACACTTGCGGCGCCGCGAAACTGCGATGCTGGCTTAAGCAGACCGGCGCCACTTCGAAGACGCGGCCAAGCAGTTCGAGTTCCGCTCCTTCGACCGCCATCAGCGCCTCGACCCCCTCGCTCCAGCCAAGCCCCTCGACGACCTCAGGGAGAACCGGATGGACATCGCGCCCGTGCAGACCAATCTCGTGGCGCCGCAGCGCGGTGATCACATCGCTCCGTCCTTGCTCAGCGAGAATCTCGGCGCGACGGCTCTGAATGACGAACAGGCCGGTCACCCCCTCATCACTGAGGATATCGGCCAGCCAGATCGGGCTAGATACCACCTCATCAGCGTCTTCATGATAGGTATCCTGATCGCCAATCACAATCAGGACGTTCACTATAGAGACCCTCCTACTTTCAGCCGGAAGATCCGGCGCGCGTTGCCGGCGAGAATCAGGTCCCTATCGGCCGGAGATTTGACGAGCTCCTCGATGTCGCGAGTGCAGTCGTGAAAAGTGCGCAGGGGCCGTTCGCCGGTACCGGGGACTTTCCGGCCGACGTCAAAAAAGATGGGGGCGTCGCTCCCAAAAAGGATCTTCGCTGGGCCAACAGCGTCCAGCGCGATCTCGATCGCCTCGCGGGGGACAAAGCAGGTTTCGATGTACACATTTGGCAGCCGCTTTGCCAGTAGGATGCCGGCAATCGGTCGTCCAGCGTTAAAGTGATAGAGGATGAGAGTCGCCTCGTCGAATGCGCTGGCGAGTGGCGCGTAAAGCTCGGCCGAGAAATCTCCGGTTTCGGCGTGAGTGACGATTGGCAGCTTGTGGTGACGGGCAAAAGCGAAGACCGGCGCCAGCGAGTCATAGTCAACAGCGTAGGTGTCCAGCTTTGGGTGCAGCTTAATACCCAGCGCTCCCCGCTCGATGAATTGCTCGGCATCGGCCTGCCAGGCTGGGTCAATTGGATTCACCCAGATCAGTGGGCCAAGTCGGTTGGGGAACCGCTTGGCGGCATCGAACATCTCCTGGTTGCCATAAGCCTGACCGACCGTCGTCGCCGACGCCGAGGAAGTGAGCGCATATAACACCTCCTCGCGTTCTAAGCAGGAAACGAGTTCTTCGGCTGAGTAGCGGAAGTGGACGTGGCCGGGGAATCGGCCGATGTGCGCCTGGACATCGATCACCGCGAAGGGAAACTTCTCCATAGAGATATGCTCCTGTCAAAGGATTGCTTCATCGGTTGATAGCCAGCCGCCCCCTCCAACCAACCTTTCATCAAAACCCGCTAGCTCCTGGTCGGCTGGTCACCTCGCCGGTTGGCCAACGTCCGTGGGAGCAGATCGTAGAGTGTCTCGTGCCCGTGGAAGAACCGGTCAAGCTCGTCGACCATCAGCTTGAAGAATCGCGGATAGGAGGCAGCGGTGACGCCGGCGATGTGAGGGGTCAGAAAAACGTTCGGCAGATCTTTGATTGGGCTGTCGGCTGGAATTGGCTCAGGATCAAAGACGTCTAGACCGGCTACGATGTCGCCGCCCTTGAGGCGTTCGATCAACGCATCGGAATCAACGATTGCGCCTCGCGAGACATTGACAAAGACCGAACCTGGCCTCAGCAGATCCAACTCGCGCTTGCCGATCATCCGGCCTGTCTTCGGCGTCAGCGGCGCCAGGCAGACGACAGCGTCCGATTCGCCCATCACGTAGTCCAGTGACGTTAACAGGAAGCCCAGCGCATCTGGCAATTCCTTGGGTATGTAAGGATCGTATACGCGGATGTCGCATTGGAAGGGCTGCAAGAACGTAATCAGCCGCCGGCCAATGTGGCCGCAGCCGATCAGCCCTACCTTCTTGCCCCACAACTCGCCGTGGATGACGCCAAAGTCAGTGAACGGCCGGACGTACTCCTTGGGCTGGATCACGTGGCGAAACTGTTCGCCGGCGTTGCGCAAGGAGATGAGGATCAGCGCAAGTGCCCACTCTGCGACCGGGTATGACGAGCCATTAGTTGTGTCCACCACCCGGATCCCCCGTTGCCAGGCTGCTTCCACATCTATGCGGGCGACAAAGCGGTCGCCCTCCAGCTCACCGATGAACTTTAGGCGCGGCGCCGTATCCATCAAGTCACCGGTGATCGTGGGGGACCCGTGACACACCACCGCCGCGTCGTAGTTGGGCAACGTCGCTTGAAGCCGGGCGGTTTCCTCGGGAGACTTGGGAACCTCAGTCCACGAGGTGAACGGCACGTTCAGTTGTAGCCAGTCCCAGTCCGCAAAGCTGCGGAGCCGTTGGAGGTCCGCAGGCGTCAGATCGTTGTCGTGGACGTACTGATTGCAGACGATGAGCACTTTAGGGCGGGAAGTCGCCATGTTGCACCTCCACTACTCATTAGTCTAACCAATAAAACAGCGGCCGATTTCTAGGCGCTGATCGGCTCAGCCAGGCCAAGTGCAGCGTCAATGTCCGCCTGGTAAGCTCCGACCTCACTCGAAAGAATCTCCGCCATGCTCACCGCTCGCCCGGCTAGGGCGGATTCGTATGCTCCGAGGATCGCCGCAACCGCAGTCATCCCCAGATAGCCATCCACCTCCGGCCGATGGCCAGTAAGTATCGCCTCCCCGAAGTCGTGGAACTCGATGGCCAGGTGCTTAGCGTCGATAGCTTCAAAGGGTAGCTCGTACTGGACCACCCGTCGCCCAAAGAGCCGCTCCGTGATTTCGCTGAGCTGGAAATTGGGAAGGAGCGGGAGAATGTCCTTACCATGAAACTCCTTCCCCTCGAGCCGCAGAATGACCGGTCGGCCGTTGCGATCACCGGGCGCATCAATGGCGCCCAAACGGCCGTGGACGCTGCGTTCGAAGGTACGGCTGCCGCGACCGCCGCCGACATAGGAGAACTGAACCATTGCGCCGGATTTCATTTTGTACAAGGCGATGACCGCGTCCTCGCCAGTGGCTTGAACGGTCTCAGGGAAGGTCTTGAACCGCTCGCGGTAGGAACCCAGCAGGTGATCGAAGTGTTCTGGCCGACGCCGCACTGGTTCGACGATCATGCCTCGGCCGTAGATCTGGTCAAATTCGCCCAGGTAGTACTGGACGATGTCAGCGTAGTGCACGGCCAGGTCAAGCCCAATCGCGCCCTTTTCCTTCAAGTGGCGCCAGGGGGTAATGATGATCAGGTCATCACCGCCAAGCGCGTTATGAATCATTAGGTAGGGGTCGCCGAGCAGCCCGTGGTCGAGAATCGAGCGGGCCAGCCGGTTGACGGGATCGCGCCGGAGATTCTCGGCGGTGGCCAGCACCACACCTCCGCGACGAGCCGCCTCGATAATCGCCTGGCAGGCCCTTACTGTAATGCCCAGCGGCTTCTCAACTATGGCATGCTTGCCGGCGAGAAGGGCCGGCACTGCTACCGCGTGGTGAGTAGAGGGATCGGTGACCACGTCCACTGCAGCGATCTCCGGATGCGCCAGCGCCTTTTCGAGGTCGGTAAAGATCATAGGCTTCTTGCCAAAAAGGCGCTCCACTTCGGCCGCGATCAGCATCGCATTCGTTGGCTGGACATCGCACAGGGCGACGACCTCCAAGTTGCTAAGTCCGCTGTCGGCCAACTCCTTGTAGCCCAGGATATGACGGTGGCCCATCCCACCGCAGCCGACAACACAGATAGGAACCTTTTCCACTATACGCCTCCTCGCCTTATCAGTAACCGAGCGATCGCAGATACTGTCGGTTGTAGTAACAAGACTCCACCGCCTCGGTGTCCGCGTAGCTAGAAAGCTCGCTCATCACCCAGCCTCGGTAACCAATGTCTCTGAGGGTCTGCATAATCCGGCCGAAGTCAAGCCCGACAGTGCCCTTGCCCATCACGCAGAACTTGCCTTTCGCCCAGTCCTTCATATGGATGTAAACCAGACGATCACGGTACTTGCAGAGCTGGGCAACCGCATCTTCTCCCATTAACGCTGCGACCGACACGTCCACACACACTTTGAGCCGACTGGTGTAGGACAGAAGCCGGTCCTGTTCTTCCTCACTCTCGACGGTACAACGGGGATGGGCGTGATAGGCGACCAGCAGACCGAATGGCGTCGCATAGTCGATCAACGCTTCGGCCTGCTCCGCCAGCCGCTTGAATTCATCCTCGGTTGGCAGGCGCAGCGGCACGCGCTGTCCGCCGAGGAAGCAATACACCGAGCAGCCCAACTCGGCCCCATACTCGATCAGTCGCCGCTGTCGTTCAAGGGCTTCGGCGGCATCAGCGCCTAGGCTCACGGCGCCAAACATGCAAACGGGCGACAATCCGTATCGATCAAGGAGCGCCCGCACACGGCGTGGCGTTCCCAGCCAGTCGAGGGACACGCTGATGAATTCAACCCCTTCCCAACCAGCGCCGGCGATCGCGCCTAGCGCCTGATCCAGGTTCGGCGTTTGCCCCCAGGTGAGAGAGGTATAGCCAAGACTAAATGGACGCCCCGTCTTCACTCGGCAGTCTCCACTTGAAGGTTTGAATTAATGTGATCCGAAATATTCATCTCGCTTTTCTCAACCTGGCGTCTGCTCACCGGTCAGCTCCCGCCGGACGATTTGGGCGCCTTCAACCATAGCCTTGAGCTTGGCGACGCATGCGTGTCGGGGAGTGTGATTAAACCCGCAATCCGGGCTCACCCAGAGTTTTTCCGCTGGAACGTAACGGAGCGCCAGGCGAATACGCTTGGCAACTTCGGCCGCAGTTTCCGGGTAGTACGACTTCACATCGACCACGCCGACGACCAACTCGCGATCCGTACCAATCTCTTGCCACAAGCTGATCTCGGCCATCTCGCGGTTGGCGAATTCGAGGAGAAACTGGCCGACCTTGGCTTCGAGGAGTCCCGGAAAGATCTGGCGATAAGAGCGACTGGCGCGCGGACGACCGTGAAAATTGCCAAAACAGACGTGTAGCGCCAGCTTGACGTTAACTCCAGCCGTCGCCTGGTTGATCAGGTCGGCCATTGTTTTCGGCGCTACCTCGAAGAACGAGAAAGATGGCTCGTCGAGCTGGATAAAGGTGGCTCCAGCGCCGACCAGCGCTTGCAGTTCGGCATTGATGATCCCCGCCAGCTCATAGGCCAGCTCGATCCGCCCGCCGTACGGCCCGAACTCTTTGATTGGCAACGTTAAGGTGAGAGGACCCGGGCAGGTGACCTTGAGAGGCTTCTTGGTCAGCGGGCGCGCGTAAGTGAACTCCGCGACGATGCCCAATCCGTTCGGCGCGTCCACCCGCTCTTCGACCGCAAAGCCCGGCACCTGGTCATAGCCAACCGCTCCTAGTTGCCGCTCGACACCCAGGAGCCGAAGTCCTGTCAGCTTGTCGTAGAACCCTTGAATGAAGTGTAAGCGGCGCATCTCGCCGTCTGTGACCACGTCGACTCCGGCCGACTCCTGATCGAGGAGAGCGGCTCTGGTCGCGTCGGCGTACACCTCAGCGAGGTCGGCGGAGCCTAGCGTCCCGCGTCGGGCCTCCTCGCGAGCAAGGTGCACCCAGCCAGGGATGCCGTGGCTGCCGACGGCAGTAGTCAGCAAAAGGGGAAGACCGTTGAGTTCTAAGATAGTGCCCTCGCCGTATGAATAGTTGAATAGATCAACGAAATTGGCCTCATTGTATCAGCGTCATTCGGCGTGCATCAGCCAATCCGACCACCAGGATAACGGTCGAAGACTTCGGGATCGTAGGCCGGGATGAAGATCTGCGCCTCTTGCCGGACGCGCGCGTAGGCCCGGTACGCCTCCTCAAGGCTGCGCCCTACACCAATCGGGATGTTCTTCTCGAGGTTGCCAAACTTGAAGAATGAGTCCGAATAGCAGGCGACGCCGACCGGCGTTTCAATGAGGATAGCCATTGAGCTTGGGTGGTGCGCGCCGGAGAAGAACGTCCGAATACCGGGGGCGACAACGTCCTCGTCGTTAAGAAAACGCATACGCGACCACGCCTTCTCAAACAGGTAGAACAACTCCTTCTTCGGGATCACCTGGAAAAGTTCAGGTCGCGGAATGTCAGGATCCGGCGCCATCAGACGCAGCCAACCGCTGCGCAGGATGCAGATCTCTGCATTGGGAAAGAGGCTAATATTCCCTGTCGAGTAGGCCCCAAGCGGGGTCAGGATGACCGTATCAACCTTGGCCGGATCAACATCAAAGCGCTCAAGCACGACTGGCACGCGCTCTTCATCCGATCGGGTGAAGTCGGCCCGAGGATGCCAGCGGCGCCAGGCTTCCACCAGATGACCAACCTCTTCCTCGAAGCCGGTGTTGATCACGATAGTCCGCCCTTGGCCGCGCACGACCGCAATTGTGAACCAGAGCGGCGCCCACTCCTCGAATCCTTGCAACTGCGGAAGAATGTGGTAAACCTCTGCTCCGGGCGCCTGCTGTACGCCCACCTTGGCAAGCTGGATCGAGTATGGCACCTGTTTTTCCCCTCTATTTTGCTTCGTCTAGCCGACGAGTCCACTCCGACTGATGCCCTGGATGAACTGCCGCTGGGCAACAATGAAGAGGATAAGAATCGGCAGCATCGAAAGGATGGTGCCCGCCATCGCTAGTTGAGGTTCAATTGACCCTGCCTGGAGAAGCGCCAGCCTGAGCGTCACCGTCTCGGTGCCCTGTTGTCGGAGAATGAGAAGTGGCCAGAGGTACAGATTCCAAGCTCCGAGGAACGTAAGCACACCATAGGCGGCGATCGCCGGTCGCGCTTCAGGCAAGTACACGGAGAGGAATATCTGCCCTGGATTTGCCCCGTCGATCCGTGCTGCGTCATACAGTTCGGACGGCACTGTCCGGAAGAACTGCCGGAACCAGAATATGGGCAGCGAAACGCCCCCGATCACTGGAAGCACCAGCCCTTGGAAAGTGTTCACCCAACCCAGTTGGTTGATGAAAACGAACATCGGGATTATGGTCACGTGGCCTGGAATAAGCAGCGCGCTAACCAGAAAGACGAAGAGCGGGTCCCGTAGCGGGAAGCTCAACCGAGCAAACGCAAAGCCAGCGGTGAGGCCCAGGACAGTTAATCCAACGACAATGGCAATTGAGGAAAGGGCGCTGTTGACGAAGGTGTATGGCTCCAGAAACTTGAGTGCGTCAATGTAGTTTTCCAGACGCACCGGGTTCGGGATTAGTTCAGGAGGGTAGACATAAACCTTGCGCGCAATCTTGAGTGAACTCGATACCGTGTATAGAATCGGCATCACCATTGTTACGGCGCCCAGGGTGAGGAGGACGTAGGAGATCAGCGATTGGCTCCGTTGGAGCGATCGTAGGGAGTACGACATTCGATTAGTAGTGCACCCAGCGCTGTTGCGTACGGAATTGGAACAAAGTAATGAGGAGAACGCCAGCAAATAATGTATATCCAATCGCTGCGGCCGACCCTAAGTTCATCTCGAGAAACCCGCGCTGAAAAATGAGGTACACCAGGGTCGTCGTCGCGCCAAGCGGACCGCCGTTGGTTAGCACCCGGACCAGGTCGAAGGAGCCGATTGTTGCCCCTAAGCCGATCAGGATCACGAGCATGAAAGTCGTCGGCGTCACCAGCGGCCAGGTGACGTGGCGAAACGAGCTGAGCACGCCCGCGCCATCTATCGCCGCCGCCTCGTAAAGCTCCGCCGGGACCTGTTGAAGCGCGGCTAGGTAGAGAATCACGCTGATAGGAATCGCCCCCCAGATGATCAAGACGCTAATTGTATGTAGGGCAAGATTTGGATCGCCCAGGAAGTCAATCTCGACCGGGACGATGAGGCTGATCGCGGAGTTAAGCAGCCCACCCTGGCGGTACAACAGGTATCGAAACATCGCTGCCGTGGCCACCGCTGATGCGATGAGGGGCAGAAAGTAAAACACCTGGAGAGCCCGGCGGAACCGGAGCGGCTGGTTCAGCAGCGCCGCAATCAAGAACGAGAGGATAATCGTCACCGGGACAACCTCAGCGAAGAGAATGAAGGTGTTGACAGCGGCCTGATGCACGTCTGGGTCCCTTATCAAGCGGGCGTACTGAGCAACTCCGATAAACTGCGGGACCCCTGGCAGCCGATAGTTGGTGAAACTGAGGTATAGACCGACCAACGCCGGCCACAACACCATCACTACGAACAGGATCAAGCTGGGCGTGAGCAGGATGCCCGCCCAGAGCCATTCTTCCTGGCGCACCGAGAGCTGTAGCCACGCCTCGCGCTCGGGTGTTCGAGGCGTGGCCTTGTTGGCGGTCGCTGGCGTTGGCCGGTCTGTTGACATAGGGAAAATCCTGGGCTAGAAGTCCTTGCCAGGCGCCCATTCGACGACGGTGGCCGGGTTATACGGTAGAAACTCGTCGAACTTCTCTTTGAAGATCCGCATAGCCTCCTCTATCTTAATGTTCCCCTTGACGTAGCGCTGGTAGGCGTCCGCAAGCTGCTTGTCGACGAAGCCACCATCCTCGTAGGCAACGCCGCGCGGTCGCAGATAGGCCCACCTGATCGCGGTGAGGAAGGCTTCATTATTGTATGGCGGGCCGGGAAGCTTCCGCCAGAGATCGCTGTCCTTGAGCCTGACCAGGGTCGGGACGGTGGCGTAGCTGTCGACCCAGGGCTTGTAGCCCTCATCGCTAAAGATGATCTGCATCAGCTTCCAGACCTCGTCGGGGAACTTCGTCGCCGCGCCTATACTCCAGCCAGCGGTTCCAGAGCCGACGCCGTAGCGGACATCGCGCGGGATCGCTACGACATCCCAATCGAAGGTCGCCTTGCGCAGTTGGGGGACCGACCAGCGCGCGCCGTCACACATCGCCAGTTTTTCATTGACGAATCCGGCGTGGTAGTCAGTCAGCGCCTTCAGCTCCTCCTCGCCGGCCCACACATTCTCTTTGACGCCATCCCAGAGATAGCGCATACCCTTGATGAACTCGGGCGTCGTGGAGGGCATCGTCTGCTTACCGTCCGCGATCTTGATCCACTCGCCACCGGCTGAGTAGGTCGGCCCCACTGCCCAGCTAATCCAGTTATTCGACGCGCCAAAACCCCAACGCTGGACGCGCCCGTCAGCCGATTTCTTGGTGAGCTTGCGGGAGTATTCAAGCAGATCGGGCCAGGTCCAGTTGTCCTTGGGCGGTTGAAGCCCGGCCTCGGCGAGCATCGGCTTATTGTAGAAGATGGTGTGCGCATCGGCGCCCATGCCCAAAAGGTGCGTCTCTCCCTTGCCGGTCGATCCGGCGACGATGAGCGCTGGGAAGAAGTCGCTCTTCTTCAGCTCGTCGCCTTTTGCCGCCTTGAGGTAAGGGTCCATGCTCTTGGTGATATTGAAGTCGGCGTAGATCTGGATAGCGCCGCTGTGGCTGAAGAAAATGTCGGCAAGGGTGCCCGCTGCCAGGTCGGCGGCGAGCTTCGGGCGATGTTCGCCAGCGATTTGCTCGACGTTGACTTCGCTGCCGGGGTTCTTGCTCATGAACAACTTGGCCACCAGCCGCGGGACTTCGAGGTAAGGGTGCCCTTCAGCGGCCAGCGTCGCCCAGCGGATCTTGACTGGAACCTTGGGCGCCGGTACGGGTGTCGCGATCACTATCTTCTCGACGATCTTCTCTTTCTCGACGATCTTCTCGACGATCTTCTCTTTCTCGACGATTTGAGTTACTACCTTTTCAACCGGCTTTTCGACGACTTTCTCGACGATCTTCTCGACAACCTGCGGTTGGCAGGCGGCCAGAATAGGCAGCGCGGCCACCGCGCCCAAGCCGGCTAGAAATGAGCGACGTGGCAACCGGCGCAAGAACACTTTCTCCACCATTTGAAAATCTCCTTTTGATGGTACAATTCGGAATCATTCAGCAACATGCTGCCAACGGGTCGGACGCGGACTGCTTGTCAGGCATCCCCTCTTTACATTATTAATTTCCCAGCCTACCGATGGTTAGTATGGCAGATGGTTTTTACGTTGTCAAATAGTGGAATGCAGGGTGTTTAGCAACGCAGTTGCACCACAACCTCTTGGGGCATAATCGGGTGCTCTAGCGCAAGAGACTGCTGCATAAATGAAACTGCTGTTGAAATAGCGCGTAGCAGTCGCCGGACTGAAGTCCGGGCGCTTGTTGAACGGGCTGAAGCCCGACTAGACGTGTGCAGAGGTCGCCTACCGCGACCTCTGACGGGGGTCTGGGGGTGTCCCCCAGCAATTATTCCCCCTTCTCCTGGCAGGAGAAGGGGGTCAGGGGGATGAGGTTTTCGGCAACCACTGAATTACGCAGCGGTCTCAGCGCAACATATTGTGATCTGATGACGTTACTAAACACCCTCGGAATGTGTTTAGCAACGCAGTTGCACCACAACCTCTTGGGGCATAATCGGGTGATCTAGCGCAGCATATTGTGATCTGATGACGTTACTAAACACCCTCCGAATGGGGACTCGGTTCTAAAGTATGTTGGTCAGGTGTATTTTGCTGCCAGAGACCCTTTAAGAATCTGTCTGAAAAGTGGTAAACTCCCTGTATGGAACGCAAACCCTATGCAACCGACCTGACGGACCAGGAATGGGCCATCCTCAAGCCGCTGACGCCTGCGCCCAAGCCGGGGGGCCGGCCCTGCGCCTGGTCGCGTCGCGAGATTCTCAACGGCATCTTCTATATCCTCCGCACAGGCTGCGCCTGGCGGTTGCTCCCGCACGATCTGCCACCCTGGCAGACGATCTACCACTATTTCCGACTCTGGCGCAAAGAAGGGACGCTGGAGGCGATCCACCCCGCCCTGCGGGGAAAGCAGGTGCGGAGCGGCTTGGGCCGCGAACCCACGCCCAGCGCGGCCATCCTCGACAGCCAGTCGGTCAAGACAACGGAAAGTGGTAACTTTTCAGACACTTTCTTAGACAAGTCACGAAGCGTCAGAGGGGGATCTCAATTCAATGAGTCCTGAAAGCCTGGTCGAACTGAAGTCTCTAAAAGCCCAGCACGAAGTTGGGCTGATTTATCTATTGCGCCGGCAGTCGGAGATCCAAAGGCAAGTGGAAAAAGCCGAGCAACAACTGACCGCCGGCGGGGTACACTCCGACGCTGTCACCCATATCCGGCGAAACGTTCAAACGGTGTCGGTCGAGATCGAGCGCAAGCGTCTGGTCATCGGCGAGATTGACCGGAAGATCAGCCAGTTGGAGGACTCCGGTATCAGCTCCACTGCCTCCGACTTGACGGCGCGCAACGAGGATGTGACCGGCGAGCTGGCAACACTGCGCGCAAGCATCGTAGGCGCGCTTGAGAGCCTGGCGGAGCCTCTGCGCCGATTCTCCGCGCTATCGGAGGAGAAGGTGATGGTAGCCAGGCACATCGCTCAACTGACCGGCCGCGACAACTCCTATGCTACCTACATAGAATCGGTCCTCCTGCGACAATCGGAGTATAACGACAACGTGAAGTTTGCCATCGAGTACCTCAAACGAGCGCGTGTGGCCTCCTAGTCCAATCGTACCTAATGTTAACTCAAACCAGGTCTTAGGCTATATTAGGCGGACTCTAAGGGGTGCAAGGGCGAAGCCATTGACGGGGGATGTGGGGGTGTCCCCCAGTAATCCTGCCCCCTTCTCCTCGCAGGAGAAGGGGGCAGGGGGATGAGGTGTCCTTCACTCGTGAAGGATCAGGGCACACAGTAGGGGCGTATGGCCATACGCCCCTACTTGAAAGCGGTATTCCCGAAAATGTCATCTGATTACGCACTAATCAGGATAGTGACAAGCCTGCTCTCGTATAATGAAGTCAGTTACGCTATGCGAGAGTGAGACTTGGCAAGCAGGCTGACAAGACTCAGCGGTAATATCCTGATAGTCCTGGGTGGGCTGATACTCCTGGCAACAGTTGCCGTGTCCTGGGGGACGACCAGCGCGGAACAGCGTTACGTGGCGTCGGTTGGCGCCACGGCAACGACAGTAGCCGCCGAAACTGAGGCGGAGTTGCGCCGGCCGGCGCCTACCTCGACGCCAGTTACAGCGTCACCCTCACCAGTCATCGCTGAAAAGAGCGCCGTTGTCAGCCAACTCAGGCCGGCCAGCAAAGGAATTGAAGTCACGCCCGCATCTGCTCCTACAGTTGTGCCGGCGTCAACCCCCGCCCTGGCCGACCTTACGATGAAGGAGTCGCCTCCTAGCCCGACAATCGCGCCGACTGATACGCCGGCGCCTACGCCCACTCAACGGCCGCTCACAATCAGACGCATCGTGGCGCCGGCCATCAGGTTGGACTCGCTGGTTGTCAACTCGCCGATAGTCAATGGCGAGTGGACGGTGCCGAAGTTTGTCGCTGGCTACCTGGAGGGAACGGCGCTGCCGATGAGCAATTCAAACGTGGTGCTATCCGGCCATGTCCAGAGCATCTCCTCAGGCAATGTCTTTGCCCGCATATTCGATCTCAAGACCGGCAACCGCGTGACCCTCTACACCGACGCCGGCCCAATCTCCTACGAGGTTGTCAAATCTGTCACGGTCAAAAACACCGACCTCAGCGTCGTCGCCCCCACTGATGAGGAACAGCTAACCTTAATCACTTGCACCGGCGCCTGGAATCCGATCACCAACGACTATGCCGAACGTTACGTAGTCATCGCCAAGCCGGCTAAGGAGGCGACATTCTGAGGCTGTTTCATGGTAGATCTGACATCGTAGGGGCGACTCGCCGAGTCGCCCCTACCGGCCTGCAACACAGACCTTCCTAATCAACAACCGACAGAAAGCAGCTCTAATCGCCGCTGACGTGACCATCCAGGTAGAGGCGCAGATAGTCCAACGTGGCGATTGCGGCCCGGGATTTAATAGTCGAGCGCGTATTGCCAAAGCCGATCTCGCTCTTTGACACTACCTTACTGCCATCATCTATTGCAATGTGGACCGAGCCGGGTCGCTGATCGCGGTATGGTTGAGGGCCGGCCACGCCAGTTACGGCGATGCCGATGTCAGCGCCCAACTGCCGGCGCGCCAGCGTCGCCATCGCTTTTGATACTTCCGCGCTGATCTCGCCGGCTGTCTCAATCAACGCTAGATCAGCGCCCCATTTGATCTTTGACTCAACTGAGTCAGCTACAATGCCGCCCTTATAGGTTTCCGAGCTACCGTTGGCGGCATCGGCCAAAGCCGCCGAGATCAAACCGCCGGTCAGTCCTTCCATGCTTGCGAGGGTACAACCTTTAGCGCCTACCTGCTGTAAGACAATTGACTCAATGGTCTCGTCATCAACCGCGTATATCGCCGGCCCCAGGACGCGGCGCGCCTCTTGCTCTGGCTCGACCAGCAGACGCTTCGCTTCTTCTACCGAGCGAGCTTTCGCGGTGATCCGAACGTGGATGCCATCGGGCTTGGCGTAGGTTGCCAGCGTCGGATTGTTGCTGGCTATTAGATGCTGGATCATCTCTTCGACGTGGGACTCGCCGATGCCAAGCACCTTGAGAATCCGGGTGTGAATCACCGCGCTGTCCTGCCGCTTCAAAAGGCGTGGCACGACCTCGTTTTGCCACATGCGATACATCTCGTTTGGCACGCCCGGCATGGCGGTGATGATCTTGCCGTCCTTTTCCACCCACCAACCAGGAGCGGTACCAATTGGATTGGAAAGTCCCTGGGCCGATGGAATCAGAGTGGCCTGTTTTACGTTGCGCTCAGGCATGGCCCGATTGCGCCGGGCGAAAAACTCTCGTAGCTCCTTCTCAAGCGCCGGAATCACGACCATCTTTTCACCCAAAGCGGCGGCTATTCCCTCGCGGGTCAGGTCATCCTCGGTTGGACCGAGCCCGCCGGTGATGATCGTCAGGTCGGAGCGCGCCAACGCCCGCTGGATCGTCTCGGTCACCCGGCCCAGGTTGTCGCCGACGTGCGTTCCCCAAAACAGGTCAATGCCTAACGCTGATAGCTCTTGGGCTAGATAGGCGGCGTTTGTATCAACGATATGACCTAGCAGCAGTTCCGTGCCAACTGATAGGATCTCCGCTTTCAAGTTTCCTCCTCTGAAGACTCAAGCAATCGCTGGACCAACCGTAGCTCAGCTTCGCTGAGTTTCGCCCGGCCTAACAGGTCCGGCCGCCGGCGGGCGGTAGTAAGTATAGATTGTTCACGCCGCCAGCGGGCAATCTCGGCGTGATGGCCGGACAGCAATATCTCAGGAATGTTCAAACCGCGATAGACAGCCGGCCTGGTGTAGTGCGGATATTCGAGCAGGCCGCTCGAATACGACTCTTCCTCTAACGACTCCGCTGATCCCACCACGCCGGGCAGCATCCGAGCCGTCGCGTCAACTATCACCATCGCTGCCAACTCGCCGCCGGTCAGGACATAGTCGCCGATAGAGATTTCATCGTCAACGACCAGTTGGCTTATGCGCTCGTCAACGCCCTCATAGTGGCCGCAGATGACGATTAGCTCGTCGAATTTGCTAAGCTCCAGGGCAACCTGATGGTTGAACAGCCGGCCTCGCGCCGAGGTGAGGATCACCCGGCGGTTCCACGCTGGGCCGGCCTCAGCCGCAGCGCCCGTCACCGACTCCACCGCCTCGACAATTGGCTCCGGCTTCATCACCATGCCGGCGCCGCCGCCGTAGGGAATATCGTCGGTGATCTTGTGCCGGCCCACTCCGAACTGGCGCAGATCTACGACGTTAATCTCGATCAGGTCCCGTTTGACCGCGCGTCCGATGATGCTGTCGTCGAACGGGCCTTGGAACATGCCTGGGAAGAGAGTGATGACGTGTATTTTCATTTGTCGTAGTACCGCTATCGTCCCTCACCCTAACCCTCTCCCAGTGGGAGAGGGAATTGACGATTTATTTCAACAGTTATCGTAGCGCGGGGCCTTGTGCCCCGCCCCTACCCGCCCAGTGCAGGGGACAAGCCCCTGCGCTACTAGCTTCCAAGTCACAACACACCTAAAAGGCTATCTTATTACAAGGTCAATTTGCTCCTGATCGGTTCGATCACACCTTTCAAGAGTTGAGAGGCTTGTAGAATCTCCACGCCTATCAGCTCACCTTCGGCGTTCATCTCAAGGTTTACACCTGGATAGACCTCTATCACCTCTTCTTCCTTGCCTTCTCTGGCCAGGTAAAGGACATCCACCTCGGAGTCATAGCGAACCTTCAGGCTCATAAGGCACCCACATCCCCACTAAGGCAACGAGCGAAGGCAAACGACCGGCTCACGCGAGAGGAGCCAACGCAACACGGCGAAGTCAGGCAATCCGAAGACCCTGGCTACTGTCTGATCTATCTCCTGACGCACCGCATCATCAGCCATGAACGGGAAAGGCAATATCTCTTGACCGCTGAGAGAGTCAAACGTGCGCGCTAGAGTATCGAGCTGTTCAGAGCTTAGGGCATGCACATCAAGAACAGGCATTGCCCCCAGAACCGGCTTCTTGAAATCGACCCACGCCCCTTGCGTCTCCTCTCTATGAGCCAGCAGAACTAGCAATCCCAGCGTAGAGTTGAGCCACAGAACAAGAGCTTTCTCAGCAGCTTCAGCGGCTGTCATTGGCGTAAAGGGCCACCAAACGTTCGATAGAACCGGCCGGTCTATTCGAACAGCGACCAGCCGCTGCGTGTTCAGCCGCAGGCGTTCAGCGAGGACTATTCGCCCCGCCTTAGGCCACAGGTCTTGCACGCGGCGTAGATGGCGGCCTGGTTTCGCCTGAGAGAGCGGCGACAAGTAGCGATTCGGTCGCTGAGCCAGAGTGGTACATAAGGGGGCGTCGTGCCCCCAGAAGGCCGGGAATGCAGTCTCGCCGGTGGCAAGGCTGAATCCGTCGTGGATGTCTCGCCTATCCGGGCCCAGACTGCCAATATCCTGCAGAGGGCATAAGGGCAATGTCCCCACGATCCCACCGCCAGGAAGGTAAAGGTGGCCTTGAACCAGATGGTGGGCTGCGCGCACAAGCTCTGATTGGCCAAATGCGCACGGTGGCATCCACAAACCATCGCAGATAGCGCTCCAGGGCACGCTCAGGGCTTCGCCGACCTTAGTCCCTCCGACGCTTACATCGAGCGCCCCCTGTCCTCGCTCGACATCTGGCGGCTCGCCCCGCGTCAAAGACTGAGCCATACTCAGAGCCTCGAAGGCTGTACCAGGATTGCGCCATAAGTTGACGCAGACAACTCTACCTCTATGGTGCTGCGCAGCTTCCTCGCCCACCTTCCGGGCTACTACCAAGACTTCACTAAGATCAGTGTTTTCGGAGAAGTTCCACCTGGCGGGGTCATGGCTGACAATCAGGTGCTCCACCTGATAGCTCTGCCGAAAGAGTTCACGTGTTTTCCCCCAAGCTACGCCGGACAGAAGAGCCTTAGGGAGGACAAGGGCCATCCGGCCTCCCTCCTTCACCGCTCGGTCACCCACGGCGACGAAAACTGACCCCAAGCCAGCAGTGCTACTAGCGAGAACCTGTTTGGTACGAAGAAGTCGTGCCAACTCTTTCTGCATTGGACGGCGCTCGGACTCAGGCAAAGAACCGAACAGTAGATTCCCACCAACGCTACGAGTAAAGGGGGGATTCATCACGCAGAGGTCCAGGTCAGGTAACGGCGCGATATGGTAAGAGATGTCGCCTTTAGCTGTCACTTGGCCTGCAATGGTCGGGGCGCCAAACATATCCCTAGTGATGGGGATCTTACGATCCTTCAAGAATTCAATACTTCCCAGCCAATGGCCCGGACCTCCTAAGGGTAGGCTAAAGAGGTTAGTCAGTTGAAACGTCATGTCTGAAGCGCGCAGTGCCAGGGTGGATGCGGTAAGATGCAGAGCTGAAGGAAGTACGTCATAACCATGAATGACCTTCTCTATCAAAAGCTGGTGTAGTTCACGTAAATCAGGACGAATGTCTTGAGCGCTAACCGCTCGCACGTAGTTATCAGTCACAGCTTCGGCGGCAGCCATAAGCAGCGTGCCTGTACCGCAAGCTAGATCAGCGATGCGTAAAGCGCCTAGATTCTCTATGTCTGCCCAATTACGCTCCTCAATCTGTGATGACAGCGCTACTTTCAGGAGGAGTGTGGCGGCTGGGACCGATGTGTAGTAGGTGCCCAGAAACTTCGCATGGGCCAGTAATTTGTGATATACCCGTCCAACAAGGTCGTGACGAAGGGCTGCCCGTAGACGCACGATGTCGAGCGCCCGGTCGCCCATGAACCGGATAGCATCTTCGATGTCCTGGTTGGCTGGGAGTTCCAAAAGTAGGTCTCGCGCTACCCTGAAAATTGGAACATAGTCAATTTCATCTAAGATGAACTGCCAATGGGTGCTTAACTCAGTAATCGGGTCAGTTGCCTGGAGCATCTGGCGGAGCGGATAGACTCTTTGTTCGTGAGCAGACAGCACTTCTTGGAATACCATGGCGTTTGCAATGGTCAAACCGGCTATTTTGCTTACAGCCGTACGCTGGGCGGGGGTGAGCGTCGCAGTCATTCTAGGTCCTCTTTTTTATCTGGTTCACCGATACCCAGCACCTTTGCGCTGCGCTCGACCACCGCTGGAGCCCACGATATGGCCTGAGCGAAGCGCGCAACGCCGGCCTCCAAAGCGGCGACTGCCCGAACAACGACATCCTCCTCAACGAGTTGCTCGAACGTACGGCGCAAGAGGTCACCAATATCATCTACTGAGCATTCGTTCCAACCGTGTTGTCCGGCTTCGCTGCAAATATTAATCCGAAGCGTAGTTGAGGAGAGGTGCTGCCGTAGGCTGTCTAAAGATGGAACGTGGCGTAAAGCCTCCGGATAGAGAACGGCTATACCGATGTGGGCAATGCCTTCCTCTACACGACTCGATGCGTCTCCGAGTGCTTGTTTTCCCGCTTCCGGGTGATCGTCCACTTTGCCTTCAATGACTGTCCTAAGACCTTGAAACACAACAAGCACGTCTGGCATTCGTCTGCCGTGTAGAGGTAAACTCATCATTTGTTCTGGTACTGAGACTATCCCGCGCTCGTTTAGAAGCTGAGCCAGGACTACGTTCAATACTTCCTCTCGGAAGCCCCCACTAATCACAACCGCAACCTGCCTTACTCACCCGTCAACCTTGTCCCCGGCCTTGCCAACCTCTTGGTACAACCCAACCGTCCGCCGGGCGATTGAGCGCCAGTTGTATATGGTGTCTATCTCCGCCAGCGCGACAGCGGCCCTTCGCCTGGCTTCATCAGGATGGGCCAGCGTTTCCAATATGCCCCAGGCCAATGATGAAGGCGAGTTAGGATATATGGTGATGCCATTATCCAAATGCCGCACGATCTCGCCAAACCCGCCAACATCGGAGACAACAAGTGGCGCGCCGGCTGCCATCGCCTCCAGAGCTGCGATCCCAAACGGCTCGTAGAGGCTGGGCAGCGCGACCACGTCAGCTACGGCTAAGAGCCGGTCGCGTATGTGTTCCGGCAAAAAGCCGGTAAAAAGCATCTTCGGACCAAGCTTGAGCTGGTCCGACAGCGACTTCAGATCGTCGAGATAATAGCCGGCGCCGGTCACAACCGCCTTTGCATTTGGCCACTTGGCTAGTATCTCCGGCATCGCCTGGACCAACACTTGCACGCCCTTCTCATAAACGACTCGTCCCACCGTGACGATCAGTTGCTCGTAGGGCAAGGCGAAGCCGGCGCGGAATTCCGCCAGGGCTTCATCGCGCAGCCGGCGGAACTTGGTCGGGTCAACGCCATTTGGTATCACCACGACCTTGTCCGGCGGGCAGTAGAACGCCCGCTGGACCTCATCCTTCATAAAATGGCTGCAACAGACGATCTTCCAACTCTGGTAGCTCAACAGCCATTCAGCTTCGTGGATCTTGCGTTGCAGCGGCGAACCGATATTGCCGTGATTGCGGCCATACTCGGTTGCGTGAATCGTCGCAACCAGCGGGGTGTTGGTCAGGCGCTTGGCTTCGATTGCGGCAAAGCTGACCAGCCAGTCGTGGACATGGACTAGGTCAAAACCCCGTTTCGGCAAGAGATCTTCTTCTATGAAGCGCGACAGTTGGAGGTTCACCGCCGCTACGCCGTCATAGAAGTCGCCGGCCTCGCTCCAGGTGGCGTCCACCCGGTGCACTCGGACCGCGGCGCCCTTACGCTCTGCCGTCTCCTCCGGCGCCCCGCCGGCCAAGCGTGGCGTTACCAGGTTTAGCTCGACGCCGGCTGCTGCAATCCTCGGCGCAATCTCGGCCACGTGCTTGCCAAGCCCGCCGATGAGATGCGGTGGATACTCCCAGGACAGCATCAGTACCCTCAACCGCCGGCCTCCGTCTCAACGAGACGCTTACCGTAGATCGCGTAGCCCCAGCCAGTCTCACGAAAGCCGAAACGCCGGTACATCCGCTGCGAAGGCTCGTTGTCACGCTGGGTTGTCAACTGGACGTCAGTGACGCCAACTCCTTCGAGTCGTTGCAATGTCCAGGCCATCATATCCGAGCCGAGACCCTTTCCTTGATGTTGCGGCAGTACCGCGATCCGGTCTATGTACCCCGAATGATTATTCAAGGTGTATCCGACGTAGCCGGCTGGCTGGCCGTCCAGACGAGCGATGAATACGTTTACCGCCGGCTGGCTGAGATAGTAGCTCATCTCGCGCTCAGAGTTGCGCCAGAGCCAGGGAAAGGTCAGGTGATCCATCTCCAACAGCTCGGAAATATCGCCGGCCTCACGGTAGCTAGCGGCCAGCGTCGGCTCGACCTGCTCTGGCCGTGGAAGGGGCGCTGACATCTCGATGATCTCGTCTAGTAAGGTGAAGCCCGCCTGGTGGAACAGCCCCTGGGTGGTGGAGTAAAGGTCGAAGTCAAGCACCATCAGCGAAGCCCCGCGCTCGGCAATCCGTCCGGTCAGCCCGTCTAGCAACTGACGCGAGTGAGCGCAAACGGTCAGGTCCACTAACTCGTACACGTCGTCCCGGTGACGCCACGGCCTGGCCACGCCTATGTTGCTTGTGCCTTTGACGACCAGCGCGAGGTCAGGGCAAACGTTCAGGTGCGAGCGCAACCTCTGCGCGCTCACCCGGCCGAATAGCGGCAACCGCAACCGATCAATCAGCTCAGCAGTGATCGGCTGAATCAGGTAAGCGTCCTCTTCCGTCCTGGTCTGGTTCGGGGTGAGCCGAGGATCGAGCAAGGGTTATCCTCCACCGACGCGATAGACGCCGGCCCGCCGGCTAGCGAGTTGGGCTAGCTGGCTAGCGACACCATCTCTGGACAGTTGGCCGGCCTGGCAGGCCGCTTCAATCGAATCGAGCGCCAACGAAACGGCGGTTTCGGTTGCGGCCGGCCCGAATCGCGTGCCGTCTTGAGCTGTCTCGCCGCCTCGCGTCGCCGAATCTGGCGCTCGCTCCGATGGTAGCACACTGAACCAAACCGCGCCGGCTGGCGCTGGCATGCTCGTTGCCGGCGCAAAGCTGATCCAGGCTAGGCCGGCTGACCGGTACACCTCGCCGGCGGCTGGTAGGTCTGTTTCTGCTACCTGTCCCACCACGACCATTACCGCCGGGTCAAGGGCGATTTCGCTGGCTCGCCGGCCCGGTTGCCACTCCCAAGCGTCCAGCGCCGTCATCTCGACCCGATAGCAGCCAGGCGACGATTGACGTTGAGTGACGATCCGACGAGCGAGTTGGAGGCTTTTTCCGCCTCCCCGCGTTCAACACTGCTCAACGGAAGGACAATAGCTATCTTGACTAATCTTGGCGACTGCGCCCAGTCGGTCGGGACGCAGGCCGGCGCCAGCAAGCAAAACGCGACAAGGGTAACAAGAGGGACAGCCCTGGGGGTCGGCGGGTTGCGAGCGAGTAAACAGGCGCGTTCCCTCCTCGCTACGGGGAGGGTTAGGGAGGGGTTGACTACCGGGCTTAGTCTCAACCTAACCCCCTTCCTCCTCCCTCAACGAAATTTAACAACTTAATCTGGTAATACAAGGTGGGTGGTAGGTTCCTCCCTCACCCGGCCCGTCCTTCTCTGGAAGGACGGGCCGGCCTCTCCCGCTGGGAGAGGGCTAGGGTGAGGGCATCGCAGCCCATCGCCTCAACTCTTTAACGAAATCTAGCATTACCCAATCAAGTAATCAAAAATCATAAAGGGAAGGGGTGAACATGGGTTCTCACTACCCGAATAGCTTCTCCTCAGTGACAGACCAAACGTCTATCACCCGCGCTGTCCCTCATTGAACCCTGCTAGTCGCCAGCGATCCGATCCCCAGCGAGTTCCATTTCAGGCCGGCGACGCGCCGGCTGACCAGGTGGTAGGCCGAATCGTAGAAGAGCGGTATCACCGGCGCGTCGGCAAGCAGCTTAGCCTCTGCTTGTTGATAGAGAGACTCACGGCGGGCAGCGTCCTGCTCGCCGGCCGCCTGCTGGAGCAATCCATCCACAATCTGGTCCCTGTAGCCGGTCTGGTTGCCGGCGCTGTCGCTGAGGAACAGGGTCTCAAGGTAGTTTTGGACATCGGGATAGTCGGCGCTCCAGGCGACGTAGAACATCTGCAATCGGCCGGCCAGGAGGTCGCCATAAAACTGGGTGTCGCTCATCTCTCTCACCGTGACGCGCAGGTTCAAGCCATCGCGGTACTGTTTGGCGATTGCTTCAGCTACTTTCCGGCTGCCGGTTCCAGCTACTGACAAGACAATTTCAGGCACCTGGTCGGCGTTGCCGTAGCGCGACTGCTGCAACTCGCGTTTGGCCGCCACTAGGTCAAAAGATGACGCTCGCGCCTGTCCGCTTCCTGGCAAATTAGGTGGCGTTATCGCGTAAGCTTCGGTCCGGGCCTTTTTCAACAGGTCGTTGACTAGCGCGCTCCGGTCGGTCGCCAACGCCAACGCCCGCCGCAGATGCAGGTCGTCGAATGGCTCAAACCTGGTGTTCAACCCAAGATACCAGGTGGTCAGCACCGGCGTCACTACTAGCTCGCTCGAAGATTCGGAGGGACTCAATTGGCCCAAGTCTTCTAGGCCAATCAGGGCCACATCCAACTGCCCATCGCGGTAGGCTTGCATAGGCGAGCCGGCTAGAAAGGTGAAGCGCACTTCAGCCAGCGACGGGCGCGGGCCGTAGTAAAACTCGTTCCGCTTCAGGGCGACGCTCTCGCCTCGCCGCCATTCGGCAACGTAGAATGGGCCGGTGCCGGCCGAACGGGCCGGCCAGTCCGGCGCGTTGGCGCTGCCAATTTTGACGATTGAGGTGATTGGCGAGGTCAGCTTGCTAAGGAAGTAGGTCTTTGGCTCGTCCAACTCGATCTCGACGGTAAAGCTGTCAACGACGCGGACGCCGGCCACCTCGTTGGCCTGGCCGGCCTGGCGTTCCTTCGCGCCTTTTATGTCGCCAAGGTAAAGCAGCGCCGCCGCCGATTTGAGGTTTGGGTCGAGCGCCCGCTCGAACGAGTATTTCACGTCTCTGGCGCTGAACGGCGTGCCATCGTTGAACTTCACATCCTTCCTTAGCTCGAAGAGATAGCGGCGGCCATCGTCACTCAGCGTCCATTTAGCCGCGAGCGACGGCTTTACTTTGAGATCATCGTCTAGGGTGACCAGGCGGTCGAAAACGTGATAGACGATTTGCCAGGACGGATAGTCCTGGGCCAGCGCGGGGTCCAGTGTCGCCGGCGGCAAGGTATGTATTCGCAGGATGCCACCGCCGGCTGCCCCTCGCGCGGCGTTGGGGAGGCTGTTCAGCAAGCCTTGAATCGGCTGGCAGGCCGGCGCCAACATCAGCGCCAAAGCCAGCAGCGCCAGCAGCGGCCGGCTGGCAGAAGCAATTTTCATTCGGGAACCAGGCAATAATCTACCCGTAAACCGAAGATTTATCAATGTCGAGTCTATGCACTTTCACAATAGACAGGTCGTCAGCATCCAGGCTTACATCAAAATTAAAGGGGATCGAATCGTGATATAAGAGCCCATCGTCACTTTCGACATCGGAATCGGACCCAAATTGCAATCGAACCTCCATGATTCCGGTTCCTGTGGCTCGGATTTCCCCTGGCTCAATCTCTAAGGCAGTAACTTCAACATCATTGATCATCTCCACCAAAGTATGAGTCGAAAGTTCGTTCAGGGTGTCGTGTAAGTTGTTTTCAATGTACTGAAACAGGATTGCCTCTAGGCCCTCGATTTCGATAGACTTTTCCACCGGAGGGTTGACGACCACCAGTCGGAAAGCCGCATTGCCTGTCTCAGCAACTGCACGTAGTAACCGCTCAACGGCTTCTCGATTTTTGGACAGGGATTTAGCCGTCGTAACCTCAAAGACAATCTTCTCTGCCCCCCGCTTTGCTATCAGATCAGCAGTGAAATTACCAATTTTACCGTGCGTGATGACTTTGTAACCCTTAGCTTCCCACTCGCGGCTAAGTTCCTCGATCTTAGCTTCTTCCAAGTAGCGACTCACATCTGCGGGCCTTGCCATATTGGTCACCTCCAATCAAGGGGTCAACGCGGTGATCCCCACGTCCAGGTAAAGATCTGTCAACTCGCCTACTTCTATATACAACACGTGTGGTGCCTGACTTGCCAGGCTGGTCAACAAGCGCTGGTACTTTTCTTCTAGTGCCGCATGCCTGAGAATCAACTGGTAGGTATCTATTTCAACCGCAACCTTAGCTGCAACTAGCAGTACAACCTGCGAATCGTCCACATAAACTATGTTCTTAAGAGCGTCAAGTATTGGCTTGCATAAGTTGTCCACATCGATGCCAGTGGGTTGCCGATAAAAGTAGTATACCTTGCTGTATAGTCGCTTCCCACTCAACGGTTCAAAGACGGAATGGTGAGCGTCACTCTGAAGAGATTCCTTAAACTTAGCCACACGGTCCGAATTAGGGGCAAAGGGTCTCTGTTCGCTTATAATTACTTCTGGCAATGATGCCATCCGGCTCTCCTGTGGGCTGTACTAGTAGCCGACTCTTAGACTACCACGGAGATGCAAGGTCTCACGCCCCCTGTGCCGGCCGGCGCCAACGCAAGTTCGGCCGGCGGACGGCCGCCACCTCGTCCAGCCGGTTTAGCTGGGTCGTGTGCGGCGCGTTTTTGACCAACTCCGGGTCTGACTCCGCTTCACGGGCGATTGCCAGCATAGCCTCGGCGAACTGGTCTAGCGTCTCTTTCACCTCGGTTTCCGTTGGCTCGATCATCAGGCACTCGTCAACGATCAACGGAAAGTAGATTGTCGGCGGGTGGAAGCCGTAGTCAATCAACCGCTTGGCGATGTGCAATGCCCGCACGCCGTACTTCTTCTGCCGGCGGGCCGATAGGACAAACTCGTGCATGCACCGGCGGTCGTAGGGCACGTCGTAGGCGTCGCCTAGCTTTGACAGCAGATAGTTGGCGTTAAGAACCGCATTAGCGCCGATCTCGGAAAGCCCGTCGTTGCCCAGGCTCAAGAGGTAGGTGTATGCCCTAACCAAGATGCCGAAGTTGCCGTAGAAGGATCGCATCCGGCCAACGCTGTTCGGACGGTCGTAGTCAAACCGGTATCGAGCAGAACCATCAGAGCTTTCGTTCCTGACGACTCTGGGAATCGGTAGGAACGATTCTAAATGCTTCTTTACACCAACCGGGCCGGCCGGCGGGCCACCGCCGCCGTGCGGTGTGCTGAAGGTCTTGTGCAGGTTGAAGTGGACGACATCAACACCCAGGTCGCCGAAACGGACCTGGCCCAGCATCGCGTTCATATTTGCGCCGTCGCAATAGACAAGCCCGCCGGCCTGGTGGACGGCATCAATCACCGCCAGCAGGTTCTCGTCAAACAAGCCAAGCGTGCTCGGTATGGTTATCATCAGCCCCGCAGTGTCATCGCCCAATGCTGCCTTCAGCGCGTCAAGCGATATGTCGCCGCGCCGGTCGGACTCGATTGTTACCACCTCGAAGCCGGCCATTTTAGCGGTGGCCGGGTTGGTGCCGTGGGCCGAATCGGGTATCAACACTTTGGTGCGTCGAGTGTCGCCCCGGCTCTGGTGATAAGCCCGGACCGTCAGGACGCCGGTGAACTCGCCATGAGCGCCGGCGGCCGGTTGAAGGGTGACGGCGTCCATCCCGCTGATCTCGGCCAGCCATCTCTCCAACTCCCACATCAGTTCCAAAGCGCCCTGAACCGTCTCGACCGGCTGGTATGGATGGATCTGGGCCAGACCCGGCAACCGGGCGGCTTCCTCGTTCACCTTGGGGTTGTACTTCATCGTACAGGAGCCAAGCGGATAGAAGGCCGTGTCAATCGAGAGGTTCTCCTGGGAGAGCAACGTGAAGTGCCGGACCAACTGAAGCTCCGACACTTCTGGCAACGGCAGGCCGGCGCGCAGGTATTTCGCCGGCAACGCCTCGACCGCCGCCGGGCCGGGCACATCCGCTTTCGGCAGACGCCCGCAGCGCCGGCCGGGCCGAGATATATCGAATATGGTTGGCTGAGGCATTATCGCCTGCCTGCCGGGAAAGTCGCCGGCTTGGCCGCGCCGATGTCCGCCAGTGCCGAGACGAACTGGTCTATCTGTTCGCGTTTGGTCATTTCCGTACAGCACAACAATAGGCAGTCGTCTAGCTCTGGCGAAACGTTGCCCAGGTCATAGCCGCCGATGATTCCGCATTCGAGCAAAGCCCGGTTTATCTCAACTGCTGGCCGTGGACACTTCAAGGCGAACTCCAAAAAGTAATCGCCTTTGAAGGCTATCTGGTAGCCCGGCAACCTGGCGCATTCGCCGGCCAGATAATGGGCGTTGCGGAAACTCAGGTCCGCCGCCTCGCCTAAGCCGGACGGCCCCATCCAGGACAGATATACCGTCGAGGCCAACGCGCAAAGCGCCTCGTTCGAGCAGATATTTGAAGTCGCCTTCTCCCGGCGTATGTGCTGCTCGCGGGCTTGGAAGGTCAGGACATAGCCAACCTTGCCCTTGCTGTCGGTCGTCGCGCCGACCAGCCGGCCCGGCATCTGCCGGATTAACTCCTGCCGGCAGGCGAACAGCCCCAGATAAGGCCCGCCGAACGACATCGGGATGCCCAACGGTTGGCCTTCGCCGACCACAATGTCAGCGCCAACCTCGCCGGGCGGCGCTAGCAACCCAAGTGTGACCGGCTGGATGGCGACTATTGCCAGCGCGCCGGCCTGGTGACAGGCGTCAATCAGCCCTTTCAAGTCTTCCAGGTGGCCGAAGAAGTTTGGCTGCTGGATGATGACGCAGGCGACCGACTCATCAATGGCGCCGGCGATCTTTTTCAGCGATGACACGCCGGCTTCGCCCGGCTTTGGCGAGGAGCCGGCGGCCCGGTGCTCCATCGGCCGGCCTTGAATGTAGGTTTTCAGCGTGTGAACGTACTCATGGTGCACCCCTGGCGTGGTGACAACCACCGAACGCTCGGTGACTGCGCTGGCCATACTCGCGGCCTCGGCGACCGCACTGGCGCCGTCGTACATCGAGGCGTTGGCGACTTCCATTCCGGTCAGGGCGCAGACCAGGCTCTGGTACTCGTAGATGGTTTGTAAAGTCCCTTGACTGACCTCCGGCTGGTAGGGCGTATAGCTAGTGGCAAACTCCGAGCGACCGATGATATGCGACACCACCGCCGGGATGAAATGGTTATATACGCCGGCGCCGAGGAAGATCGGATGGTCAATGGCCGACCAGTTGCGCTGCGCCAACCGACGCAGTTTCGCCATCGTCTCGATCTCGGTCAATGATGTGGGGAGGTTGAACCCAGGCCGGCGGACGTTGGCCGGAATATCGTCAAAAAGTTGGTCTATCGAATCGAGGCCCAGGGCCGCCAGCATCTCAGCGCGATCAGCGTCGGTGTTTCCTATGTAGCTCAACTAAGCCTCCCGCTATCTTGTTTCGGGTATTCTGGCGGTGACGATCCAGTAAAGCTTTATTGGGCAATCACAGGGGATTGCCCCTACGATTCACCGGCGACCCACCGTAGGGGCAGGCCCCCGCGCCTGCCCCGGTGCG